>CAYZLE010000045.1:0-8614 GCA_964479305.1 uncultured Gammaproteobacteria bacterium
TTATTATCAGCTTTAGCAATTACGCACATGTCACGCAAAATTTGCATACGCTTTGATGTCGCCGTATGTTCAATTACCTGTTCGATGCGTTTATCTAAATCACCTTTTAAGTAATCAATGTCTAAATTGTCTTTGTAAGAGTGCTTGCCAAAGAATTTTTCAAAAGCAGCAATCTCGTCTTTATTAATACCATTACTAGCATCAGCAATTAAAAGGCTGCCTGCAAAAAGTAAACGGCGCATATATTTAGCGTCGTCGGTATGGCCTTCTAAGTAGCTTGCTTCCATTAAGCTCATTAAATTTTCTACGCCTGTTTCAAGCTCAAGTTGGTCAATTTGTTTTGCGCCATCTTTAAATAGTTTAGAGCGATGAAATAATTGCAAAGCTTTGACGCGTAAAGGGCTAAATGGGTGTGTAGAAAACCAGTCTTGTGATGAGGCTGCTGTGCCAGCTTTATCATCGCTTAGTTTCATTTCATCAACTTGTTGAATAAAGTCTTCAAGGCTAAATTGAATAAGGTCGCTGCGTAGTCCTGTTGTTAAGCCTGATGCTAATTTGAATAAAGAGCGAGCAACAGCATCTTCATTTTGTGCACAATGAGCGCCGGCTCTATCCGCTGAAAATTCAGCATAGCGAGACCAGCTAGTCAGTGTTAAAGCTAGGTCGGCAGAAGGTTGAGCTTGGCTACGTAATAAATAACCGACAGGAATATCGTGGTGTTGGTAAATATAGTGGCCCAGCTCGTGACCCATAACAAAGCGTAATTCGTCCTCGTCAAAGCCTTCAAGCAAGCTAGATGAAAACATAATAAATAAACGGCCATCTTCAGGTTTTACACAAGCCGCGTTAAATTGAGGGCTATTATAAACATACAGCTCAACAGGAATAGTTACACCTAAGGCCTCAGAACATTCTTTTGCCATACGATGTATTGATGGCGCCATTGTTTCACTTAAACGTACTGATGTGGCTAATAACTGGCGACGTGTGCCCATAACACCTTCGGCTTCGCGGCGTTCAATCGCTTCATTAATACGTATAACATCGCGCTCTTGTAAAAGGCTTTCGAATAATTTCACATCTTGGCTAACTCTTATTCTGCTTGCTGGTGTTGTTTTATTGGCTGACATTTTAAAAGCTCTATTAATCAAATATGGATAGTCTATAATAAATTTATTGTACGAGGAACCTTAGTCATGATTAAAAATATTATAGTGCTTAGCTTTATGTTTTGGACTAGTGTCTTAGCTTCAAAGTCATTAGACACTTGGGACTATGGAATCGTTAATATAGAGGTATGGCAAGATGATTTAATTGCTCCTTGGTCATTAAGCTTTATTTCTCAAAATCATGCGCTTATTACAGAACAAGGTGGGAAAATCTGGCAAGTTATTGATAATAAAAGGCTGCCCGAAGCAGTTAAGAATACGCCAGTTGTTAAATACAAAGGTCAGGGTGGCATGCTGGCTGTTGCCGTTGACCCTAATTACATTGAGTCTCCTTGGATATATTTAGCTTTCTCTAGCCCTTTAAATGAAAAGGCCTCTTCGTTAGCGATGACGCGAATTGAACGTGGAAAAATTATTAACAATACTTGGCGACATAGCCAGGTATTATTCGAAGCTAAAGCTGAACACTATAGTACATCGAGTTATCACTTTGGTAGCCGTATTGTTTTCGATAAAAATGGACACTTATATTTCAGTATAGGTGACCGTGGGCAAAAAGAACAAGCTCAGTCTCTTGATACACCAAATGGTAAAATACACCGTATTAATAAAGATGGTTCTATACCTGCGGACAACCCATTTCTGACTAGTACTTATCCGTCAATATATACCTACGGCAACCGTAATGCTCAGGGTTTGGCTATGCATCCTGTAACAGGGGGAGTTTGGTCAAGTGAGCATGGCCCTCAAGGTGGCGATGAATTAAACTTGATTAAGTCAGGTATTAATTATGGTTGGCCTGAAATTACTTATGGTATTAATTATTCAGGTACACCTTTCACTAAATTTGTTAGCAAACCTGCAATGCAACAGCCTGTATATTTTTGGAGGCCATCGATAGCGGTTTCTAATATTGCTTTTTACCAAGGCGATTTATTTTCAAAGTGGACAAATAAATTACTCGTTACAGCACTTAAAGACCAACAAGTAAGCTTGTTAAGCATCGATAGAGAAAGAGTGATGCACGAAGAAGTTATTTTTAAAGGCTCAGGCCGTGTTAGAGATGTAGCTGTAGATAAAGGGGGTGCTATTTATATTGTTTTAAATTCGCCGGACCGAATTGTAAAATTAAGGCCATGAGTACTATGTTAGATAATTTTAATAACGATATAAGTGTAATGTTAGTAGGTGCTAATGGTGGTATTGGTCAAGCTTTACTTAAGCATCTATGTGCATGTGGCAATGTGCAGAATATTTTTTCTGCCTCGCGTTCGCCTCATAAATTTAGCCATAAGAAAATAATAAGTATCAATTTAGATTTTGATAATGAAGCAAGTATAGCTATTGCTGCTGAAAAAGTTGATAGACCACTTAATCTCATCATGAATGCAACAGGTTTTTTGTATGATGAAAATATACAGCCTGAAAAAAGTTTTACGCAAATTGATACAGATAGTTTCATTGAAAATATTAAAATTAATACACTAGGTCCTGCATTAATCGCAAAACACTTCTTACCTTTGTTGTGTAAAACTAACAAGTCAGTGTTCGCGGCTTTATCAGCTAGAGTTGGCAGTATTAGCGATAATGGTCTAGGTGGTTGGCATAGTTATAGAGCCTCTAAAGCGGCATTAAATATGCTAATAAAAAATTTTGCAATTGAACAAGCTCGTAAAAACAAGCAATCTATTGTTGTAGGTTTGCATCCAGGAACCGTAAATACACAATTATCAAAACCGTATCAGGCGAATGTTCCCGATGGTAAGTTGTTTACACCAGAATACTCGGCAGAGTGTTTATTAAATGTAGTTAATCAACTAACAAGCAACGACTCAGGGTTTTGCTTTGACTGGAATAACCTTAGAATACCCGCATGAATGAAAATTTAATGGAAAAGCTAAAGGGTTTGCATGTCGCGGTCCCTGAAAGTCGTCAACTCGGTGTTTTGCAAAGTCTATTTGAAAAACGTGGTGCAAAAGTATTTGCCTGTCCTTTGGTGTCGATTCATGACAACCCAAATATTGATGAAGTAGAAGTCTGGCTTAAAGGCTTTATTGAATCGACTCCACAGTATTTAATTATTTTGACAGGTGAGGGTATTAATCGCTTAAGTGGCTTTGCAGAAAAAGCCGATTTGCTTGAGGAATGGAAACAGGCACTAACGCGTACTTTTAAATTAGCGCGTGGCCCTAAACCTAATCGAGCATTAAAGCCTCTGGGTGTGCAGGCCGATGCTTTGGCCGAAGCGCCTACTACTGATGGCATCATTGAAAGCTTGGATAAGCTTGATTTAAATGCCGACAATATCGCGGTACAACTATATGGCCAAAATCCTAACGATAAACTTCAAAATTATTTAAAATCTAAAGGCTATCAATACAATACCGTATCGCCTTATATTTATGCTTCTGATAGCGAGACAGATAAGGTGGTAGAACTCATTCATAAAATGGCTGATAAAAGCATTGATATGATTTGTTTTACAAGTCAGCCACAGCTAACACGCCTACAATCAGTGGCGCGTAAAAATAAAATAGAAGATGTATTAGAAACAGCACTAGCGAATGTAACTATTGCTGCGGTTGGGCCAGTAGTAGCTGATCAAATTAAAGAAGCAGGTTATACAGTGAGCTTTATGCCAGATGACCAGTTTTTCATGAAGCCTATGGTAAGCGCAATAAAATAATATGTACGCTGACTTTACTACCTACTTAGTCATCTCTCTTGCCATTTATATAATGGGTTTTTCAAAGGCAGGACTTGGCGGCGGTTTGGGTGCGATGACTGTGCCAATTTGTTTGTTAGTATTGCCTCCTTCGCTTGCCCTTGCTGCTGTTTTGCCAGTACTTATCATTCTCGATATGTGGATTATGAAAACCTACTGGAAGAAAATAAATAGGCAGCTGCTTAAATTTATTATTCCCTTGTCGGTTTTGGGTTTGGCTATTGGTATGCTTACATTCCAATATTTAAGCACTAATATTATTCGTGTAATCGTTGGTGTTGTGAGTATTGTGTTTGCTTTTAATTTTTATATAAAGAAACTCAGAAACACGCAGTACTTTAAAACTCCAGGAAAAGTTTTAGGGGTTATTTGTTCAATCAGTGCGGGCTTTACTACTTTTGTAGCGCATGCCGGTGGTCCGCCTTTGAGTTTATACCTGCTGCCTATGCGTCTTGAACCCAAGGCCTATATCGCTACTTTTGGTGGTTTTGTTGCTATAAGTAATATTCTGAAAATATTGCCTTATAGCTACTTAGCTTTCTTTTCGGCAGAGTCATTAAAATTGTCAGCGGTCATGTTGCCAGCTGCTTTGTTGGGAGTTCTCAGTGGTTTTGTATTAGTGAGGTATGTAAAGACAGATACGTTTTACAATATTTGTTATTGCTGCATGTTAGTAATGGGTATTAAGTTAATGTATGACGGCTTGTTTTAATTGGCCAATTCGAAGAGCTCTATAGACTTTTAAATATTTCATCCCATAGGCTATCAATACGTTTTAAAGAAACAGGCATTGCGGTTTTAACCTGTTGAGCAAACAAAGATACTCTCCATTCTTCAAACATATGACGGTACTGCAATAAACTAGGGTGCATAAAGTAGGCTTTGGCATAACCGTGTTTATTAAGTAGGTCGTAATAACTTTCTGTTGCTTCGTTAATGCTATTGATATTATCTATCTCACGATTATAGTTGAGCATGGCTTTGTCTAAGCGTATTTCAATAGCCTTTAAATATCGAGGGTAGTGTTTTAATTGCTCAATTGGCGTGTAAAAAATAAAGCCATCAGAAAACAAGTGTTCAATTTGGTACTGAATGTCTTCTATGATTTCTTCATAGTTCTCATCGTAACTCTTTTCTTCTATTGTGCTTAGTATAGAGCTAAGTACTTTTCCTGAAGATATTAATATTTCATCTATTTGGTTTGCACAAGTTAACCACTGACTTCTGCCTTGCTCAAGTTGTTCTTTAAAATTCGCTTCAGTGCGAGGCATTGAGGCTTCATCAAAACAACTCTGCAATATAGCGCTATGAATAATATTCTCGCGAAGTATGTTGTGATCACCTATAGACTTTACAGCTAGCGTGCTTGGTTTTTTGTTCGATAAAATTTCTTTGTTTAAGTATTTGTAGTTTTGCTTTTGGTCTAGGCAAGCTAGACGTAGGACACCATGCAGGTGTTTGTAGTCTGCATCTAAAGGGTCATTGCTGAGTTTAATGGCAACACTGTTAGTTTGGTCGTTTAAGTATGGATAGGCTTGGATAGATAAACCATTCTTTTTGTAACTGTATTCTTTAGGCAGCTCATCAAAGTTCCACTCGGTTAAACCTTCTTGGCAAAGGCTGCCGTGGTCGGTGTTATCAATAGACTTTTGCACCTTGTCTTTATAGCGGCTCTGTAGCTCTATGAGATTGCGGCTTTGGTCAATGAGTTTATTGTTCTTATCGATCAACTGGTAGTTAAGTTGATAATACTCATCTAACTTATTCAGTTGCCAGTCAGTATCTTTAATGTCCAAAGCAAAATGCCGTTTCAGTTGGTGCGCTAACTGGCTGTGTAAGCTTTCATTTTTGCGTTGCAACTCAGGTAGTATTTTTATAACGGTTTCTGGAATAGGTACTAAAGTACGTCTTAGTTCTTTAGGAAGTAAGCGGATAAGAACAATACACTTTTCTTGTAGTAAGCCCGGCACTAGCCATTCACCAATATGTTTTGGACACTGATGCAATATATCTATAGGTAGCTGTAATGATAAACCGTCTTGCTTATGGCCAATTTCAAAATGGTAATGTAAGGGTAGTGCCATCGTTCCCATGTCTAAGCTGTCTGGGAATTGAGCAATATGATCATCGTTAACTTCATTGGCTAAGAGTAAAGACTTCTCAATAAATAAAAGCTTGTCTTGCTGCTTTTCAGTTTGCATTCTCCAGCGTTCAAAACTGGCTAAATTAACGACTTTTTCAGGAATGCGTGCATCGTAAAAATCAATTAGTACTTGGTCATCTACTAATAAATTACGACGTCGTGTTTTTGATTCAAGGTTTTCAATGTCGGCAACTAGCTTTCTATTATGCTTATAAAAACGAGCATCATCTCGGCCAGGTGTTTGGTACTTTCCTGCGACTAAAGCCTCTCGAATAAAAATTTTACGTGATTCGATAGGATCGATTTTACCAAAATAAACAGACTTCTTTTCTACTAAGGTTAAACCATAAAGCGTCGTTTTCTCATAGGCATTTACTAGGCCACTTTTCTTGTCGTAATAAGGCTCGAAGTAAGAGCGCTTAACAAGGTGTGCGGCTGCTTTTAACACCCAGTCTGGGTTTATGCTGGCAACGCCATGAGCATAAACTTTTGATGTTTCTAAAAATTCGTTAGCAACAAGCCATTTATTATTCTTTTTGAATTGTCCTGAAGCCGGAAATATATGCACAACACGGTTACGGCATGCCTGGTATTCTTGTTTGTAGTCTAGGTTTGCAATATTGCCTAGTAAGCCAGTTAGCAAACTGCGATGAATATGCTCTTCCGAATAGCTCTCAGGCACATAGTTATTATCTTTGTTTTCGTGTTTAGGTAACTTCCACTTTAATTGTTTGCAGCTGACTATAAGCTGCCTATGTAAATCGCGCCACTCTAGTGTGCGCATAAAGTTAATAAAGTTTTCGCTGCACCACTGTTTAAATTGCTTGTTGCTTAAAGATTTACGGTTTTCTTCTATTGCAGCCCATAAGTTCAAGTAAGTAATAAAATCAGACTTCTTATGCTGGTGAATTTTATGTTTCTCTTCAGCGGCTTGTTTTTTATCGCTAGGATACTCGCGAGGGTCTTGGCAACTTAGGGCACTAATAATAATTAACATGGCGCTCAAGCAGCCTTGGTCATTGGCTTCTATAAGAATACGACCATAGCGCGGATCTATTGGTAACTGGCTTATAATCTTACCTAGCTTTGTCAATTTCCCCGAGGCGTTGACGGCTTGAAGCTCTTCTAGCAGTTTATAACCATCATTAATCAAGCGCTCATCAGGTATATCTAAGAACGGGAATTCTCTAACGTCGCCCAATCGCAGGTCAATCATTTTTAAAATAACCGCTGCTAAATTGCTACGTAATATTTCAGCTTCAGTAAATTCTGGTCGAGCGATGAAATCATCTTCTTCATATAAGCGAAAACAAATGCCATCGGCAACACGGCCGCAACGCCCTTTACGTTGGTTTGCGCTAGCTTGAGATATTGCCTCAATAGGTAAGCGCTGAATTTTACTACGGTGACTATAGCGGCTTATACGCGCAAAACCGGGGTCAATAACAAATCCAACGTTTGGCACGGTAATAGATGTTTCAGCAACATTGGTAGCTAGTATAACTTTACGAAGAGGGCTGCTTGCAAAAGCTTTGTTTTGTTCTTGTAGGCTTAAACGGGCATATAGGGGCACAGTTTCTACTCGTAGTTGCGCTTTGCTAATAGCTAAGGCTGCTTGGCGAATTTCTCGTTCGCCTGTGCAGAAAATTAAAATATCACGACGAGAGGCATTAGGACCTTTGTCTATATTAATAATTTCCTTAATAGTTTTTACGATAACTTTATTAAGTTCATCATCTTTTTCAACTGGTGTGTAAAAGACTTCTACAGGGAAGGTGCGCCCAGAAACTTGAATGATCGGTGCATCTTCAAAATGCTTGGCAAATTTTTCAACATCAATAGTTGCAGAGGTAATGATGATTTTGATGTCATTACGTTTTTTACAAAGTATTTTCAAATAACCCAATAAGAAGTCAATGTTTAAACTACGTTCGTGGGCTTCATCAATAATTATTGTGTCGTACTTATTTAAAAATCGATCATATTTAATTTCTGAAAGCAAAACGCCGTCAGTCATCAATTTAATTGCCGTACTATCTGAAGACGAATCGTGAAAGCGAACTTGGTAGGCGACTAGCTGTTCGGCAATATCTTTTGAACAGTCTTCGGCTATCTCTTCACTAATACGTGCAGCAACTGTTCGCGCAGCAATACGACGAGGTTGTGTATGCCCGATTAAACCTTTAGTGCCCAGGCCTAGGTTTAAACAAATTTTAGGAAGTTGTGTGGTTTTTCCCGAGCCAGTTTCGCCAGCGATAATGGTAACTTGGTTTTTGCTAATCGTTTCAGCAATGTCTTTGTGCTTTTCACTAACCGGCAAATTAGCTGGGTAAGTAATTGTTGGAATTAATTTTTTCTTAGATTCAACTTTGTCAGAAGATGCTTGAATGGCTTTTTCTAGTTTTGCGTAATCTTCATCACTAGCGCACTTTAAGGTCTGCTGCTTTAGTTTGTGCTGGTCTGCGGTACGACACTGAGTGATTAACTCTGCCCATTTTTTGTTTTTCATACGAGGTAAAAATCGGCTTAGCCGCCAGTTTTCGACATGAAGCGAATAACATGGTCTGGCTTTTCATT
>CAYZLE010000046.1:0-8592 GCA_964479305.1 uncultured Gammaproteobacteria bacterium
ACCAACAACGTCAACTAAGCCGTCGCTCAAGATCTCGTAACGGTGTACCTACAGTGTCATTGGTAGGCTACACCAACGCTGGCAAGTCCACTTTATTTAATCGTTTAAGCGAAGGCAAAGTGCATGCAGCGGACCAACTATTCGCCACCTTAGATCCAACCATGCGCCAAGTAGAGCTGCCTGAAAACTGTTCTATTGTTTTGGCTGATACAGTAGGTTTCATTCGTGAACTACCGCATGAATTAATTTCAGCCTTTAGGTCAACCCTACAAGAAAGTGTAGAGGCAGAGTTATTACTGCATGTTATCGACATGTCTGACCCTGAAAAACAAGACAAAATCGACAATGTGAACTCGGTGCTAGATAGCATCGGTGGTTCAGATTTGCCTCAAATCCTTGTTTACAACAAGTGTGATGCCGCGAATGTTGAGCCTAGAGTAGACCATAACGAAGGCACAGGCGTTTGTTCAGTATATATATCAGCTTTAGCCAATACAGGCTTAGACTTATTAGAGCAGGCGATAAAAGATTTTATTCAGCAGCAACACACAACAGGGCTTTTAAGCTTAAAGCCATCTGAACAGAAACTGCGAGCAACCTTGCATGAGCATGCATCTATTATTAGTGAAGACTATGATGAAATGGGCAATATCAAACTGCATATTCGCGCTTCAAAAATTCTTGTCGCTCAGCATGGTTTAGATATTAAACCCATCGACAAAGATAGTTAGCGATATCATTAAAACTAGCGAAAGCCGCTTAAAAGCTTGCTATTAATAGTCTTGAATCATTACAATATAGGCTTGAAATAATATTTTAAGTACCTATAACAATTACATAATTCTTAAACCGACTTTGGAGATGGCTAATGGCCTGGAATGAACCTGGTGGCAATAAAAATCGCGACCCATGGAATAATGGTAGTAACGGCAATAAAGGTGGCGGCAATGGCGGCCCACCAGATCTTGACGACCTATTAAAAGACCTTGGCAAAAAGTTTAACGGTTTATTTGGCGGTGGCGGTAAAGGCGACAGCAATAATGCTGGCGGCGGTATACCACTGTTTTTAATCGCTCTAGTAGGCTTGGTTGTTTGGGGCTTGTCAGGTTTCTACACAGTCGATCAGTCTGGTCGCGCAGTTGTACTAGAATTTGGTAAATTCAAAAAAATCGCTATGCCGGGCCTTAACTGGCATCCTCGCTTTATTCAGTCTTATGAAAAAGTGAACACACAAACTAACCGTGAAATCTTCGACGACAGCCGTATGCTGACTGAAGACGAAAATATTGTGCACGTTAAATTTGGTGTTCAATATACGGTTAAGAGTGCAACGGACTTTATTTTCAATCTGAAAAATCCTGATCAAGTTTCGGTTTTACAGGCTAGCCAAAGTGCTATTCGCCAAATTATTGGTAAAAACAAGTTTGAATATGTAACGACAACAGGCCGTGACGATATTGCTGACAAGTCTGGTGAGCAGCTACAAAAAATTCTAGATAGCTACAATAGTGGCATCACTGTTAATCAATTCAACTTAACTTACGCTGAGGCACCTGAGCAAGTTCGTGATGCTTTTAACGACGCCATTAAAGCGCGTGAAGATAAAGAGCGTTTTATTAACGAGGCTCAAGCTTATTCAAATGAAATTATTCCATTGGCTCGTGGTCAAGCTACTCGCCAAGTAGAAGAAGCCAAAGCTTACCAAGTGAGCGTTGTTAAGCGTTCAGAAGGTGAGGCAGATCGTTTCAACAAACTATTAGTGGAATACAGTAAAGCGCCTGAAGTGACACGTGAACGCTTATACCTAGATGCGGTTGAGTCAGTACTAACAAACTCAACTAAAGTAATGGTTGATGTTGATGGTGGTAATAATATGATGTATTTGCCACTTGATAAAATTATGTCGCAACAAAACAACACTAACTCTTCAAGAAGAGATCAAGATACACAAAACTCTCCAGCATCACCTGCCCGAGAGTCTCTACGCACAAGGGAGAGTCGCTAATGTCTAAGTCAAATATATTTGTATTTTTCGCTGCGATTATTGCGGTATTAGTTTACACAACTGTATTTACTGTTGATGAGCGTGAATATGCGATTAAGTTTAAGTTTAGTGAAATTGTAAGCACAGACTTTGAACCAGGTTTGCATACACAAATTCCATTTGTGAATAACGTGCGTAAATTTGATAAACGTATTCAAACTGCTGATGTTCCACCACAACGTATTGTGACAAGTGAGCAAAAATATGTAGAAGTTGATGCTTTCGTACAGTGGCGCATTATTGATGTTGCTAACTACTACACCGCAACACTGGGTGACCAACGTCGTGCTACTAGCTTAATGGGTCAAATCATTATTAAAGCCCTAAAAGATCAGTTTGGTCGTCGTACCATTAACCAAGTGGTATCAGGCGAACGTGGCGAACTTATGGACGTTGTAACTGAAAACGTTGGTAAAGGCGCTAAAGGTCTAGGTATTGAAGTGGTTGACGTGCGTGTTAAAGCCATTGACTTACCAGATGAAGTAAGTCGTTCAGTTTACGAGCGTATGATTAAAGAGCGTGCAACGGTAGCTAAAGAATTCCGCTCTCAAGGTAAAGAGCTTGCAGCCGGTATTCGTGCTGATGCTAAACGCCAAGAGAAAGAAATTTTAGCGCAAGCGTATAAAGAAGCTGAGCAAATTCGAGGTGAGGGCGATGCTATATCGACTGAAACTTACGCTAAAGCTTATAATAAAAACCGTGAGTTCTACTCGTTTTACCGCAGCCTAAATGCATACAAAAATAGTTTTGCAAATAAAGGCGACGTAATGTTGATAGAACCGGACTCTGATTTCTTTAAATATTTCAAAAAATCAGGTAAATAAATTCAGGGTCAATCAGTCTTAGTGCTGTAAATATCAGTTCAATAAGGCTATAATTTACTCTGTAATTTCCAAAAAGGGCGGTTTTTAACCGCCCGTTTTTGTGTTTGTTTGTTGGCTAATTAAATATTAATTGAGTGTAAAGGGTCATAAGTGTGGAACAGCTCGGTGTGGCATTTGCTTTATTCTTAATTTTTGAAGGTTTAATGCCTTTTATAATGCCAAATATGTGGCGTAAAAAAATGCTAGATATTGCCAAACAACCCGATAATATAATTCGTAATATAGGCTTTGTGAGTATAATGATTGGCCTAGTATTACTCTACTTTCTAAAATAAGAGACTTTTTGTGATTAAGCAATCTTGGCTACTACCTGAGGGTATTGAAGAACTACTGCCTACCGAAGCCGCTAGCTTTGAAGCGCTGCGACGCCAAATTTTAGACCTATATAGCGCTTGGGGCTATGAACTAGTCAATCCTCCGATCGTGGAATTTTTAGATTCACTTCTGACAGGTACAGCTGAAAAACTAGATGTAGAAACATTTAAGTTAACAGATCAAGTAAGTGGTCGTTTAATGGGTGTTCGTGCAGATATGACCCCACAACTAGCTCGTATTGACGCTAGAAACGTTTCTGAGCAGGCTGAACTGCCATCACGCTTGTGCTATGTTGGAAACGTATTAAGAACGCGAGCAGACGAATTTGGTGGCTCTCGTAACCCAACTCAAATTGGTGTTGAGTTATACGGCCACAAAGGCATGAATAGCGACGTTGAAGTACTTACTTTAATGTGCGAAACGATTTTAGCAGCTAATGTTAAATCGCTAAACATTGATATTGGTCACGTTGGAATTTATGAAGGCCTAGCAAAAGCAGCAGGGTTAACGGAAGAACAAGAAGTTGTTTTGTTTGAAATGATGCAACGCAAAGCACAAACAGAGATTAATACTTTTGTAGACGCCTTAAGTGATGCTAGTAAAGATGCAAAGCATAACTTAAAAGAACTACCGACTTTATCTGGTGATATCTCTACATTAGAAAAAGCGCGCAAAAGCTTTAAAAATACGCCAGCAAGCGTATTAGATGCGATTAATGAAATTGAAGACATTATTAAGCAGTTCCAGCAACGCGTTTCGAGTGTTGAATTACAAGTTGATTTAGCCGAATTACGTGGCTATGGTTACAAAACGGGTGTGGTTTTTGCAGCATTCTTAAACGGGCACGGCAGAGAAGTTGCTCGTGGCGGTCGTTATGATGGTGTAGGTAAGCGTTTTGGCCGTAACAGAGCTGCTACCGGCTTTAGTGTGGACCTTAAAAAACTGGTCACACTCAGCGAATATCAAGTTAAGCAAGGCAATAGCATTTTAGCACCTGCTGCAATTGGGCAAGCAGACTTGCTCGAAGCTATTAAAGCATTTAGACAAGAAGGCTATGCCGTTATTGAAGCCTTAGATGAGGCTAACTTTAAAGCGCAAAAAGCATTTTATACTCGTCACCTAGAACAAGTTTCAGGTGATTGGAAAATTTCAGATAAAAAATAAGTAAATTAACAGGTAAAAGTATGTCGCATAACGTAGTTGTATTAGGCTCTCAATGGGGAGATGAAGGTAAAGGTAAAATTGTTGATCTATTAACAGATCAAGCAGATGCCGTAGTTCGCTTCCAGGGCGGACATAATGCCGGACATACTCTAATCATTGGAGACCGTAAAACGGTCTTACACTTGATTCCATCGGGCATACTGCGTTCAAACGTACAATGCTTTATTGGTAATGGTGTTGTGCTATCACCAGAAGCGCTGTTTAAAGAAATTGCAGAGCTTGCTGAGCAAGGTACAGCGATTGATGACAGATTATGGGTGAGCCACTCTTGTCCTTTAATTTTACCTACACATATTGCTATCGACCAAGCGCGTGAACGTGCTCGTGGTGGTAAAGCTATTGGTACAACAGGTCGTGGTATTGGCCCAGCTTACGAAGATAAAGTATCTCGTGCAGCCATTAGAACCGGCGATTTACATCAAGACTGCCTAGAAGAGAAGCTAGAGTCATTACTTGATTACCATAACTTCATTCTAGAGAAACGTTTCAACGAGAAAACTTTCGACTACCAAGAAGTGCTTGATAACTGCCGTAAATACGCAACTAAACTTCAGCCGATGTTAACTGACGTGGCTAGCAAAATTCATGAATTACACGATGAAGGCAAAAAGGTAATGTTCGAAGGCGCACAAGGTACGCTATTAGACATCGATCATGGTACTTATCCATTTGTAACCTCTTCAAATACAACAGCTGGTGGCGTAGCAACAGGTGCTGGCTTAGGTCCTTGTGACATTGATTACGTTCTAGGTATCACAAAAGCCTATACAACTCGCGTTGGCGCGGGCCCTTTCCCAACTGAGTTATTTGACGAAGTAGGCGAAGAACTAGCTAAACGTGGCCATGAGTTTGGTGCAACTACAGGTCGCCCAAGACGTTGCGGTTGGATTGATGCTGTAGCATTGAAGCACGCGTTTAAAATTAACAGCGTAACGGGTCTATGTATCACTAAGCTTGATGTTATGGACACGCTACAAACAATTAAAGTATGTACTGGCTACAAAATTGACGGCAAAGAAGTGACAAGCCCAGTATTCTCAGCAGAAGTACTTGCGAAGTCAGAGCCTGTTTATGAAACATTCCCTGGCTGGGAGTCGGATACATTAGGTATAACCAATTACGACGATTTACCGCAAAATGCTAAAGACTACTTGTATGCCTTATCTGAAATGCTAGATACACCTATTCATATCGTATCTACTGGCCCAGATCGTGATCAAACTATCATTTTGCACCATCCGTTTGATTTAGATCGTATGTAATTAGGCCGGAGGCAGCCTGATTCGCATATGACAACTAACTTTAGGTTAAACCTTTAAGTATTTGATTTTTATGCAAAAAGATATAAATAAAATGCGCAAAATATACGCTAAAGACACTTTGTCTAAAGCGGATGTTAAGCCTGAGCCTCTAGATCAATTCAATACCTGGTTTAAAGAAGTTTGCGATGATGATTCGCATGAAGCCAACATAATGCACCTCAGCACTGTCTCAGCAGAAGGCAAAGCTGAGGGCCGCATCGTATTATTAAAAGATTGCACAGAAGACGGTTTTATATTCTTTACGCACTATACAAGCGACAAAGGCCAATCAATAGCGGCCAACCCAAATGTAGCTTTAACCTTTCATTGGCCAAGTGTAGAACGCCAGGTACGAATTGAGGGCTTAGCCAGCAAAGTAAGCACCAGCGTATCTGATGAATATTTCTACTCAAGACCATTAGGCAGCCAAATCGGCGCTATCGCCTCACCACAAAGCGAAGCTATTGAGTCTTATCAAACCTTAGAAGACAACTCAGCCGAAATAGAAAAACAAGACGTGATTACCCGCCCAGAAGAATGGGGCGGCTATCTTGTTAAACCATCAAGCATGGAGTTTTGGCAGGGCAGACCTAACCGTTTGCACGACCGTATCAAATACACCAAGACCGATAAGAGCTGGCAAATAGAGCGTCTAGCGCCATAAACCAAGCCTAATCAGCCCTAACCTAGGCTTAACCAGGCCAAATGATCCTGGAAAACTGAACCAAATACAGCTTTTAGGCTCTATAGAGTTATATTCAATAATTTTAAAGAGTTGCTTATGTTACGTTCACTTCTATTTATCTCTACTCTACTATTTGCAATTTCTGCACAGGCTGTGGAACCCGTTTACTCTTCATGGGGTAAAGCTATTAAAGGTTACGATACAGTTGCCTACTTTACTGAGTCTAAGCCTGTTAAAGGCGACAAAAACTACCAAGTAGCATGGAATGGTGCCACTTGGTATTTTGCCTCTGAGGCTAATGCAAGCTTATTTAAGGCTAATCCAACTAAATACGCTCCACAATATGGTGGCTATTGCGCCTATGCGGTCAGCCAAGGCTATACTGCAAAGATATCTCCCAAGGCTTGGAAAGTCGTTGACGGTAAGTTGTACCTGAACTATAACCAAAGTATTGCCGAAACATGGTCTGAAGATATTCCTGGCTATATCAGTGCAGGCGATAAAAATTGGCCAAACATACTAAATAAGTAAGGCCGTATTAATAATTAACACTATATTTTAAATCTTATGGTATTGTTTGTTATCTAATAAATATAACAATTCATACCATAATGATTTTAAAAGAAATTCATTCAGCAATTGATAACACAATGGCGGTCATTTTAGCGGGCCGTCGTGGTTATGAGCTAAAGGACCTTACCGAAAATAGGGCGATTGCTGCTATTCCCGTTGCTGGGAAATTTAAAATGGTGGATTTTTCGCTATCTAACTGCGTGAATTCAGGTATACGCCGCATTGGCGTGTCTACGCAGTACCGTTCTCATACCCTAAACCAGCATGTTCAAAGAGGCTGGAACTTTCTACGCAATGACTTTAACGAGTTCATTGAGCTTTGGCCTGCGCAAAAGCCTGTGGAAAATGAAAGCTGGTACAAGGGTTCAGCTGATGTACTGCATCAGAACCTAGGTATTATTAACGACAATCACCCTAAGTATGTTTTATTAGTCGAAGGCTACCACCTTTGTAAACAAGATTACCGCGTGATGCTCAGCGAGCACATCGAACGTGGCGCTGATGTATCAGTTGCCTGTGTAAATGTATCGATGCAGGAAGCGCAAAGCATGGGCACAGTTGTAGCCGATGAATATGCGCGCATTAGCGACTATCAAAATTCACCTAAAGTTCCACCCGTTATTAGCGGCACAAATGACCGTTGTCTTGCCAGCATGGGCGTTTATATCTTTAACTTTGATTACATCAAAGCGAAACTTTCAGAGAGCTCATACAAAGATATTGGCAAAGACCTTATTTCGCAGGTGGTGGGCAAAGACAAAGTTTTCGCGCATGATTTCAAAGACAGCTGCATAGCTAACGAAGCGTATGAAACGCCTTATTGGCGCAATATCGAAAGTTTAACTGACTATTGGCTAGCCAATATTGATTTAACGAGTAATACGCCAGAACTAGATCTTTATGATGACGCCTGGCCGATTCGCACAATGCAATATCAACGTCCTGCGGCCAAGTTTAACTACAATTACGAAGAAAGAATTGGTACAGCTTTAAACTCCGTTGTATCAGCTGGCTGCGTAGTATCAGCAGCCACTTTAGATCAATCAATTTTATTTAATAACGTAAAAGTACAGTCGTACAGCAAGCTATTTAAGTGTGTTGTACTGCCAAAGTGCGAAATTGGCAGTAACTGCCGTTTAAATAAAGTTGTTATTGATATTGAATGCAAAATTCCAGATGGTTTAGTGATTGGCGAGGATCCTGAACTAGATGCAAAACGTTTCTATCGGAACGAAGACGGAATAACCTTGGTAACAAGTGCTATGTTAGAGGCTTTATGACGCTTAATTAGACGTTGGTCTACTATTGCCTTAAACACATAGTTTATAAAATAACCACAATAATGAGGGGGCTAATGTGTCAAAAAGAATAACCGAGAATACAGCAAGTCCAAAGTTAGTAGATAACTATGTGGATGAAGCTAAATATAATGAGCTTTACAAAGAATCTGTTGAGAACAACGAAGCATTTTGGGCTAAAGAAGCTCAAAGGGTAAGTTGGCATAAAGACTTTACAGAAGTTAAAGATGTATCTTTTGATAAAAAAGATTTACACTAAGTTGCTTTA
>CAYZLE010000047.1:0-7156 GCA_964479305.1 uncultured Gammaproteobacteria bacterium
GCTTTACGTGTTTGTGATTCTTGCTCTTGCTTAAAATTTTTAAAGTCTAAATTTTTAAGCAGCATTGCTGATACACCTAGGGCTACAAATACTAGAATAGCCATAACAACAAAACCTTGTTGTTGGTTTTTAGTTGGCAAGGGAAATATGGCGGAAGCGCGCATAATTATTGTAGAGGCAGATCGCCTTCTAGGTCTTTGAGGCGTTGTTCTAGTAATTCAATTTTTTGAATTTCATTAATTAAAAACGATTCATCAAAAACATCTGTCGGGCTTACTTGTTTATTTTCCGCAGTTTCACTTTGTGGAGCTACAGTTTCTTGAATATCTTTTTGAGTTGATGGCTGTTCAACACCTTTTGCAGTATGAGGATCTTCGTAGCCTTCGAACTTTCTGTCTCTATTAAATGAAAAAACCTGCCCAGGCTGTAAGTGAACACGTTGGTCTTCCATTAAGTCAATGGTTATTTTTTTACCGTGTAGGTGTGTTTTAACTCGAAGCTCTTTACCAATATTACTTTTTGAGTTGGCACTTTTTCCATTTACCCAGTATTCTTTTTGTCCATTCTGACGAATTACAACACCATTATACTTAGCACGAGGAAGTAACAATTGTTCTAGAGAACTCGCATTGTTATTTTTTTCAGCGTCTTCAAGTACAGTTTCATTAACTTCTTCTGGAATATCTAAACCTTGAATTAAACGCTTACGGCTTTCATCTAAGTTGGCGCGCTGCGATGGCGAACTAAATAAACGGCCATCAACTGATGCCTGCTGAGCATGTAAGTTAGCAGCAAAGCTGAGCGCTGCTATGCAGTAGATTAACTTCATATTAGTTCTCCACCTTTACTGTTAGCCAATCTAAATCACAATCAACATCTACATAAGGTGAGCGTGGGCTATACTGTTTTATTTTTTTATCGAATTTAGATTTTATTGAACACTTTTTAAGTGAGTAAAAACCATTGGCGTTTTCTTTCAATGAATCTAAGATAGTTAAAAAATCACCTTCATGTAATAGGCCAGCCTGAACTTTCATCTCAGAAACATTCACTTGGATATTACGATTACGATTTTTAATATGTGGCAGTTTAATTTCTTGGGTTGGGTTAATTGAGTAACTTAACTTAGGCAAGGCCATTCTTTTGTTTAGTGCTTCCAGTTCTTCAATCCAGCTTAGACGTTGCTCTTCGCCAATTAAGCCTTTTTCATAAAACTCTCTATATGAAGACAAGTATTGTTTATATAAGGTTCTATTTTTTTCGGCTAAGCGATATTTCTTTTCTGCTGCAGTAAAGGCTTTTTGTTCTTTCGCATAGTTACCCGATACTCTTTCGCTATAGCTAGTTACAAAGTAATACAAGGCATAACTTAATAGACTAACGACTATTAAAATAATGATATTTTTTTGTAGTATTGGCCAATCAATTATTTTTTTCATGATGCTTCTCTATCATTGCAAAAATCTCAAATGTTGCCTGACTTTCTTTGGTTTTATTTAATTCAGATATGGCTTGATACACAAAGCGTGTGTCAGGTGCCAAGTTGAATGGCATTGTTACAATTTCAACTTTGCTTAAATCGTCACTATTGACTAAGTCTGACTTAAATTTAAGAACGCGCTCTACAGCTAAACGAGGGTTATTATTAAAATTATCAATCGTTGCTAGTATTTTTATTTTTTGATAATGAACTTTTTTTCGTTCAAGTCTTTTCAGCATTCTTTTATCTAGATTTTCTTTACTTTCACCAAACGAGTGAGCATGGTCATAAGTAGACACCCAATCAACATTTTTTAAATTAATAGTTGGGTTTTTTTCTAGGGCAGGGCTAAGCTTATTTAATAAGTTGAATATATTAAAGTCATAGTTTTCTGTTATTTTTTCAGCAAGCTCTACGCTATCTCGTATATCATTTACATCAACATCGCTGCCTTGCATGGCATTAACTGTTTGCGTTTCTAAATTTTTATAACGAATCGTTTCACTTTTTAAATTTGGTATTTCGTTTGCGTTGAATAAACCTTGAACCAAATTAACACCTGACATACAAATAGCAACCAGACCTACTAACATTGCCGAGACAGCTAATGCTTTATTTGCTCTAAAGTGTTGTAAATATTTTCTTTCTTTCTTGGTGTAATAATGCGCCTTAAGTTTTTTATTTTTAAGTACAACGTGTGCAAAAAACGAATCACAATATTGACCACTTATCTGCTGAGTAATACCCAGTTCTTTTGCTAACATTTCACGGCTTACAACGTGATATGTTTTATATGTATCACTTCTCAAAGAGCTAGCCGTTTCTGCCGCCATGCTCATTGGCACAATTACATAGATGTTAAACGGGTCACCCGTGTTATACATGTGCTGATTTTCTAGGTATCGAACTGTTCGTTCAGTTTCTTCAACTAGCACTGTGCTGTTGCTTACACCATCTTCACGGCTTGGCGCCACACGACTTAATTTAAGCTGACCATCAACATAAAATGACTGACGAATATTACTTGGTACTTGCTGACTAATAACTAAACTTTTACCTTTATGTGCGCCTAAAGGCTTAAGCAATAACTCACCGACTAGAGGTAGTGAAAATACACCTTCAAACGGTATTTTATTTCTTTCGATAATATCTAGCCAAGGCTGATATAGGTCTGTATTTGTTGATGCGCTAATCATCACAATATCATCTTTACGGCCTGTAGTTTCTCGGCCCTGGATATGAATATTTTTATGCTTATTCATTCTAAAGAACTTATTCTGCGTTCTCTTTAGTAATGATTTTTTATCTGTGCCTATAACATGAGGCATCGTTTCTAAACGAAAATCTTCTTCGATAACATCAAGTATCATTCGAACGGGCTTATTCACTTCACGTTGCAGAAGACGTTCAAATGATAGATAGCCACTTTCATCCGGCACGAACTCTGCCATGCCAGTAAAGCCATTATCTTGCCATCTATATACGATTAAGCGATGACCTGCGAAGTACAATATATGCTGCATTAGAACGCACTCACTTTAACTACTGTGTCATAAATAGGGTTAAGCACTGACATGCCTACCCAACCTAATAAAGCCGCCATAATCAAAGTGATGATCGGCATAATTGCTGGCTCTATAGTTTCAATTGTTTCTCGCACTTCTCTGTCGTAAAAGTAGCTTACATTTTTTAATGATTCAGCCATTGAGCCTGTGCTTTCACCTACTTTTAACATTCTAACAACCAATGATGAAAATAAACCCGCATCAGCAAATGCCGAGCTAATAGATGCACCTTCTGTTATCTGGTTGTATGCTGAATCTAAGGCTTCTTCAAGTACAATGTTATCCATCATACGCTTACTCATTTGAATAGCATCTAGTACAGATATGCCAGAGGCATACATCATAGCGAAATAGTTGCTAAACCTAGCCATTTTAATTTTGTAATTAATAGGGCCAAATATTGGCGCTTTTAATTTGAATTTATCAAACCACACTCGTGATTTATAACTTAGTTTCATACTTGCTTTGAACACAAAGCCGATTAAAAAGGGTATTGCCAGTACGATATACCAGTAGTTTTTTATAAAGTCTGAAGTCAACATTAATGCTTTTGTATAAGCCGGCACTTCATCGCCTGTAAGCTTCATTAAAGGTTCTAATAAAGGTACAAGATATAACATTAAAAATGCTGCCACTAAGGTAACTACTACAAATACGAATGTTGGATAAATCGATATTTTTTTTGCTTTAGCGGTTAATTCATCCTGCCAACGAATAAGCTCAGCAATGTCTTCAAGCACTTCTGATAGCCGGCCTGACTTTTCACCTACTTCTACTAAACTCACATATGTGTTATTAAAAACTTTAGGGTGTTGAGATAATGCTTTCGAAAAAGTTTTACCTGAACCAATATTTTCTACCAAGCTACCCACAACATCTCTGAACAGTGAATTTTCAGTACTATCTCTTAAGTCGATTAAAGCATCTACAATTGGTACACCAGCTTTCACTAGCTGCTGTAAATGAAAAGTGAAATTTATCAGTTCTTTTCTATCTAGCTTTCTACCACTTAAATTTAATAAAGATTTTTCATCTGTTTTGTAACGAACCAAGTCTAGGTCCATATTTGCAATACGGTACTCTAGGTCTGATTCATTCGCGGCCTCTATGGCACCCGTTAGAATTTTACCTTCAGCATTTACCGCTTTGTAGTGAAAACGAGCCATTAATTAATATGCCCTGTTAAGTCGACTACGCGTGATACTTCTTCAATACTGGTTTCGCCGTTTAATATTTTTCTAATGCCGTCATCAGCTAGAGTTTTAAATCCTTTTGCTTTAGCTGCTGCTGTTAGTTCACTAGTCGTTGCGCGCTTAGCAATCAGTTCATCGATATCATCATCTAGTCGTAAAATTTCCATGATCGACATACGGCCTTTGTAACCATGTCCACCACATTCTTCACAGCCTACACTTTTATATACCTTTACTTTTTCTTTGCCTTCAAGGCCCATTATTTTTCTTTCTACGTCTGTAATTTCGTATTCTTGTTTACAGTTATTGCATAGCTTTCTAACTAGGCGCTGAGCAAGCACACCAATGATGTTGCCAGAAAGAATATCGGGTAATACACCAATATCTAATAAACGCGGTACAGCACCGAGGGCAGAGTTAGTATGCAAGGTTGAGTAAACCTGATGGCCTGTCATAGCAGCTCTAAATGCCATGTCTGCAGTATCTTCATCACGCACCTCGCCCACTAAAATAATATCCGGATCTTGACGCATAATAGATCGAATACCATTCGCAAAATCTAGCTTTGTGGCTTCATTAACAGAAGACTGTCTAATCATGCTCATTGGATATTCCACTGGGTCTTCCAATGTCATAATGTTAACTTCTTCACTGTTTAAGAAGTTAAGCATTGAATATAAGGTTGTGGTTTTACCACTACCAGTTGGACCAGTAATAAGAATGATGCCTTCAGGTCTCGCCATTAATAGTTCAAGAACATGTAAATGTTCTTCAGCCAAACCTAACTTGTTTAAAGGCACAATACCTTTTTGTCTATCAAGAATACGCAGAACAATGTTTTCGCCATGCGTTGTTAGTTGAGCGGCAACCCTAAAGTCCACTGGACGACCAGAAATCGTTAATGAAATACGACCATCCTGCGGTGACCGAGTTTCAGCAATATTCATTTCCGCCATCACTTTTAAACGAACGGCAATTGCTGACCAGTAATCTTTATGTAAGCTTCTTATTTGACGCAAAACACCGTCAACACGATAACGAATACGTAAGAAGCCTTCTTCTGGTTCAAAGTGAATATCTGACGCACCGCACTTCACGGCATCAGACAACATGGCATCAACCAAGCGAACTAGTGGGTGGCTATATTCTGTCGTGTCAGCCTGAAGCGTTTCATAGTCAACTTCACCTGTTTCAATTTCTCTTAAAATACCATCAACAGAAAGTTCATAACCATAAAATTGATCAATTGAATTTTCAATTTCAACTTCGCCGGCCAATACCGTTTTTACAGTTACATAACCAGGTACCTGTGCACGAATTTTATCGATTGTTGGCAGGTCATAAATATCAACCGTTGCAACTGTTAGCTCAGCCATTTCTGGGTCATAAGTTATAGGCAATAACTTTAGTCTTTGCGCTAAATTTTTAGGCACCATTTCAAGCGCCAACGTATCTGGTACAGCGCTAACAAGCTCTACACTTTCTTGGCCTAATGCTTCACTCAATACATCGCGCATTACCGCTTCGGTTGTAAAGCCTAAGCCAACAATGATTTTACCCAAGGCAATATTATTCTGGCGTTGCTCCATTAAAGCAATCTGTAGCTGATCTCGCGTAATAATACGCTTATCTAATAATATTTCGCCTAATCTTTTACGTTGCTCAGCCATATTTATTCTATTGATTTACTATTGCATTAATACGTTGTTCTGCTGCTGAAATGGGAACGCCACTTTGACGAAGACCACTTTGAACAAGTGCTTTTTGATAGAACGGCAAAGCCGCTTTAGCTTTACCTAAATAATCAAGGCTTACTGCTAAGTTATATAAATAATCTGGGTTTGTTTCATCTAAGCTATAAGCTTTAAAGAAGGCTTTTTGTGCTTCAGCCCAGCGAGATTCATCAGCATAGAGGTTACCCAAGGTAAAATAAAGTTGCGATGAGTTAGGGCGCTGCTTCAGCATACTCTTAACATCGGAAATGGATTTTACTGCTTGAGTCGATTGACCGGTAGGCCCCAGAGCTGTAATCCCAGATGCCGCTTGAGCGTCCGAAGGGTTTTCAGCTAATAGACGAGCATAAATAGCTCTTGCCGTTTCAGGGTCATTTTGACTAATCGATATAGCAGCCAAGCCTAATAAAGCATCACGATTATTACCTTGGCGCCTTAAGACTGATTCGTATTCACTCTTAGCCGTTTGCAGATCGCCATCGTTATAAGCATCGTAAGCACGCAGCACAACATTTGATAACGGTTCTAATTGTTGTTTTTGAATTTTAATCGGCTTTTTAGCTTTAACAGTAGCCGGCTTTATAGACTTAACTGGCTTTTTAATCGCTTTAGCCTTTAATACCTCAGCTTTTGCTGCAGTGGCATTAAAACGTGCATCTAACTCTAGAACCTCGTTGTAATTTTTTTCTTCTACAACAATATCTACCTTTGTAAGCTCTTTACGTTTAGTACTTTGATTTGTAGCAGCCGATTGTATATTTCGTGCTTTATCAACGCCATTATTTTTCTTTTTAAGCTGCTG
The DNA here is from genome assembly GCA_964479305.1 of uncultured Gammaproteobacteria bacterium. Taxonomy (GTDB): domain Bacteria; phylum Pseudomonadota; class Gammaproteobacteria; order HTCC5015; family HTCC5015; genus JAHDBX01. The sequence continues at coordinate 6,774 of CAYZLE010000047.1, forward strand.
ATAACTTAACTTATAGTCTTGCGCACCTGACTCACTATAGTATTCATAACCATATAAGCCTAAAAACATGAGGCCCGCCAATAAACCTAAACCAAGTAATGCATAAAAGCGTGTTTTTGACTTTGGCTCTGCATAGCCAGCACCCAAAACTTGCCCCGCCATTTCTGGCGACGCGTTATAACCTTTCTTCAAAAAGTTATCGGTCATTGAAGTTTTATTTAATTCTTCTTGAACAGAAGTACTGCCGACATAAGGCTGATTAGTTAATGTTATAGATACATTTTTTTCATCGAGATTAATGGCGCCTGCGTCATGCCCGCCTATCATCGTTGTATCTAAGTTGTACTCATCAAGATTAGCCTCTGGAATAATTGTAGGCATAT
>CAYZLE010000047.1:7256-8579 GCA_964479305.1 uncultured Gammaproteobacteria bacterium
TTTTTCTTCTGCGGCTTTTTTTAATGCATCGAGTAAAAGGCTCATTTTCTAATCTCAAATATTAATAGTTAAATTAATTGCTTTCTGCTGGAGCGTTATAAGTATCTAATTTAGGTAGATAGGCGCGTAAGTGCTGCAAGTCTCCATTTAGACTCGCCGTGTCAACAACCGTTGGACGTATAAAGATTACTAATTCTGTCTTAGTTGACTCTTGGTCTCTCGCCTTAAAGGCTTCACCTAAAATAGCAACATCACCCACACCAGGAACAGAGCTAGTATTTTTTCTACTAGTGTCTTGCATTAAGCCGCCAATAACACCAATTTGAGAATCACTTAAGCGTAAAACTGACTCCATTTCACGGACTTGAATTTCAGGAATTGGATTAACCACGCCAGCATTTGCTAAACCTGGGTTCGGGTCATTAACAAAGCCTAGTATGCGCGATATAGTTGGCCTTACATTTAAAGTCACTTCATCAGCGTCACTTACAAAAGGGGTAATAGCCATAATTAAACCAACTGGCACTGTATGAACCTTACTTTCAAAAATCGTATCTCTAATATTGTCTGTAATAGTTGTTTGCGCATCTACCGTAAAGTAAACACGATTATCAACAACCTTCAATAAAGCGGTTTGGTTATTCAGCGCCATCATTTTTGGACTTGATAGTACCTGAACATCACCAAACTGACTTAATAAACGAACTGAAGATAAAATGTTGTAATCGCTTCTTTGAGAATTGACTTCTAACACGCTAGTTGGCGCAGAGCCTAAAGTGCCTGCAGTTAACTGCTGACTAAAGCTAAAGTCATTTGCAGGGTTTAAAGGGTTACGACTCCAATCGATACCCGATTGGAAACTATCACTCAAAGTTACTTCTACTACAGTAGCTTCAATTAACACTTGGCGACGAGCACTAGTTAGTACGTCATCAATAAATGCTTGAATATCTTTGTGTTGAGCCTGACTAGCACGAACACTAATTAAACCTGTTTCTTTATTAACGATTACATTGCCAGATGTACCTGCTTTACCAGCATCAGCATCTCCAATGATGGCGGATATGTTAGTGAATAAAGTTTGCCAAAATACATTTTCAGATTTATTTTCTACTGTTACGCTTGAGTTGTTGTTAGCAGTACCGCTACTTCCTTCGCCAATTTGAACATCGGTTATCTGTGTATTTAGCTCTACGTTAGATTCGGTTTTACGCTCCAGGTTAACGTAATCAACTTTGTAGGTTTGTAAATATGCAGTATCTGCAGAAACTGAAATGTTGCCATCTTTAATTTCATAACGAATGCTAGACTGTTTGCCTACAC
>CAYZLE010000048.1:0-8513 GCA_964479305.1 uncultured Gammaproteobacteria bacterium
AGAGACTTTAGTTTTTGTTTTGCTGGTTTTATTGGTTCCAAGGCCCATTGACTGTAAGAACGTTTTATATGTTTCGCGTAAGCTAGCGGAGTCAATTTTTTTCACTTCTTCATGAATAAGTGTCAAAACATTAGGGTCACTAAGTTTAAGGTTGCTACCACTTTCTTTTTTAATTTGTCTAATAAGTTTAGATAATTCAAAAATTTGATTAGTACTTAGTTCTTCATTTAACGACATCATTGTCTCCGTTTTTTTAGATGCTATCACAAGAGAAGCAAGAATTTGACCAAAAAAGATAGGCAATGATTATTTCTTGATAACTGGTACTTTATTGGGGCGTATTGTTTTTTTAGTTGCCAATTTTGCCCTATATTTGGGCGTTTTGTTACTTTTTGGGGCGGTAATACTCAGGGTGGAATTGTTTTACAACTGAGCTATCTGCAGCATAAGCGTGGCAGCTATTAAGTAGCATGGGTTTTTCTTGTTTAATTTGTTTGCTTTGATTGTTTTGTTTGCCGCCATGTACAGTTTGGAAGGCTACGGTTGCTACTGGCCCTAATAATTCAAGTAGGTGGGTGCAACCTTTAATGCCGCCGAAAAGTTGGCGGGTGCGTTTTGTCCAGCCGGGTTTTATTTGTTCGTCAATAAGTTGTTTGTAGCTAGATGTGATTTCAGGGCACATTTCATAAGGGCCGTTATCAGTTGCGGCTTCTACATCTTTTACAGTTAAGCTATCGTCAACGGTAAGGCGTAACCACATCTCATGCAAGTATTCACCTGCGCCAATGTGACCTCGGTGGCTGTTGGTGAATGTATAGGGTTTTGAGTCAGTTAAGTGTGCCTCAATATCCCATAACTTATCTTCTCTTAGATAGCCTTTTATATTGATTTCACGGTGGTGTTTTAGTGCTCTAGGGCTAGCTTGTGGTAATGGCATTATGCGGGCTCGTCTGGAATAAGTTTGGCTTTTAATTTAGCAATAAGGTCTTTGGTAATGAGTTTGCGCTTTTTAAAACGGCCAAGTTGTAATTGGTCTTGTTCAAGGTCATTATTTAGGCGTGCGATAATGTCGTCTAAGTCGCGGTGTTCAAGCTCTAAATCGTAGAGTTTTTGCCTAAGAACAGTTTCGTCATCGTCATAAATATTGTGCATAAAGTCATTATAGGGCGTGTGTTTGGCCTATGTATAGGTTTTAGTGCTCATTGCAGGAGAAATATATTGCAATAGTTAACATATTGATGAAAATTATACGCAAATACCTATATTATGATGCTTAAGATTGGATTATAATATGCGCGCTAAAAACTGCTTCGACAACTGCAAACTAGTTCTAGGGCGTTAGCAAGCACATCAAATTTAATTAAATTTCTACTCATGTTTAGGCAGGAAAAATTGGCTTATGGCAATTAAAATCAAGAAAGGCCTTGATCTCCCCATTGCAGGTGCACCAGAGCAGGTTATTGAAGATGCCGCAGCAGTATCAACTGTTGCTTTAATCGGATCCGATTACATCGGTTTAAAACCTACTATGCTGGTTCGCGAGGGCGATCAAGTTAAATTAGGGCAACCTATATTTACCGACAAGAAAAACCCAGGCTTTAATTTTACTGCTCCAGCAGCAGGAACTATTAAAGCGATTAATCGTGGTGCTAAGCGTGTACTACAGTCGGTTGAAATTTCTGTTAACGCTAAAGCTAAATCAAGTGATCAAATCACTTTTGCTAAATATGCGTCTGCCGACCTAGCAACATTGCCACGTGAGAAGGTTTGCGAAAACTTACAAGAGTCTGGTTTATGGACAGCGTTTAGAACGCGCCCTTACAGCAAGCAACCAGCGGTTGATGCTGTGCCAAGCTCTATCTTCGTAACGGTTATTGATACAAACCCACTAGCGGCTAAGCCATCAGTAATTTTAGATGGTTACGAAGATGACTTTAACAACGGTTTAAATGTTCTGTCTCGTTTAACTGAAGGTTCGGTTTTCGTTTGTAACGACAACGAAACAACATTGCCAGCTTCAAACAATAAACAAGTTACAGAACAAGTATTTACTGGTCCTCATCCTGCAGGTTTGGCTGGTACACATATTCATCACCTTGACCCTGTTGGCGTAACAAAGAGCGTATGGCACCTTGGTTATCAAGATGTTATCGCAATTGGTAAATTATTTACTACAGGTCAAATTTGGACAGAGCGTGTTGTTTCTTTAGCTGGTCCTTCGGTTAAGAACCCGCGCTTACTTAAAACACGCTTAGGTGCTAACACTGCTGATTTAACGAAAGGCGAATTAGTGTCTGACGGTGATGTTCGTATTATTTCGGGTTCAATTTTAAACGGCTTCCGTGCTAAAGATTGGTCAGCATTTGTAGGTCGCTTTAATAACCAAGTAAGTGTGATTGAAGAGGGCGGTAAACGTTTCTTATTCGGTTACATTAATCCAACAGGCGAGCGTTACTCGCTAATTCGCGTTGTGCTATCGCACTTGTCGGGTGCTAAACGTAAGTTTGCGTTTACAAGCTCAACAAATGGTAGTGAGCGTGCAATGGTGCCTATTGCTAACTACGAACGAGTTATGCCTTTAGATATATTAGCTACGCAACTACTGCGCTCAGTGATTACTAAAGACACAGATTTAGCTCAGCAACTAGGTTGCTTAGAATTAGATGAAGAAGATTTAGCCTTGTGTACGTTTGCTTCATCATCAAAGTTTGACTACGGCCCAGCTCTACGTAGCTGCTTAACGCAAATTGAGGTAGAAGGTTAATATGTCTTTTTTACGTAATTTTCTAGATAAAATAGAGCCAGCTTTTCACAAGGGTGGCAAATTAGAGAAGTATTATTCAACATATGAAATGGTTGATACTATTTTCTATACACCATCTAGCACAACGCGCACAGCTCCACACGTTCGCGACGTTCTAGATCTTAAGCGCGTTATGATCTACATGTGGTTAGCAACATTCCCATGTATTTTCATGGCATGTTGGAACACTGGCTACCAAGCAAACTTAGGTTTAGCTGAACTAGGTATGCAAGCCACTAACAACTGGCGTGCTGATATCTTAAGCTTCTTGGGCTTAGGTTATGACTCAACTAACTTCTTCGATAACTTTATACACGGCGCTTTATATTTCTTCCCTGTGTATATGACTACTTTTATAGTAGGTGGTATTTGTGAAGTTATATTTGCGCAGATTCGCGGTCACGAAGTTAACGAAGGCTTCTTTGTAACATCAGTACTTTTTGCACTGACACTGCCAGCAACCACACCTTTATGGGTTGTTGCTCTAGGTATTATCTTCGGTGTTGTCATTGGTAAAGAAGTATTTGGTGGTACAGGTAAAAACTTCTTAAACCCTGCTTTAACAGGTCGTGCTTTCTTATACTTTGCTTACCCAGCTACACAGTCGGGCGATGCAGTATGGACAGCGGTTGACGGTTTCAGTGGCGCAACAGCATTAAGCCTAGCAGCTAACGATGGCTTATCTGGTATTACTGAAAAAGGTATTACTTGGATGGACGCATTCCTAGGTTTAATTCCGGGTTCAATGGGTTCAACATCAACACTAGCTATTATGATTGGTGGTGCATTTGTAATGTACGCCGGTATTGCTTCATGGCGCATTGTTGCAGGTTGTTTAGTAGGCTTGGCGGCAACAGTATTGTTACTAAACGTAACAGCTGGTGCTGATTCATCAGCTATCTCAACACTTCCATTCTACTGGCACTACGTAATTGGTGGCTTCGCTTTCGGCGCGTTCTTTATGGCGACCGACCCAGTGAGTGCTTCAATGACGAATAAAGGCCGTTTTTGGTATGGCGTACTGATTGGTGTGATGACTGCATTAGTTAGGGTTGTTAACCCAGCTTTCCCAGAAGGCATTATGCTAGCTATTTTATTTGCTAATTTGTTTGCACCTTTAATTGATCACTTCGTTGTTCAAGCAAACATTAAGCGTCGTTTAAAAAGAACGGCATAGGAATTAAGAAATGAATAATGATTCAATTTTAAAAACCCTAGTGGTTGCTATTGGCTTATGCCTAGTGTGCTCATTGATCGTATCAATGTCGGCAGTATCGCTAAAGCCTAAGCAAGTATTTAACAAACAAGTTGATAAACAAGGCAACATTTTAAGTGTTGTAGGTTTATTAAACGACAAGGCAGATATTGCTGCTGACTATAAGCAAAATATCGAGTCTGTTGTTGTAGACCTAGAAACAGGTGAGTTTGTTACTGATATCGACGCTAACACCTACGACCAACGTTCAGCTTCTGCAGATCCAGCGCTAAGTATCGCGTTAGATAAAAAAGCTGATATCGCTGGTATTGGTCGCCGTGCTAAAAATGCATCTGTGTATTTAGTTCGCGACGACAAAGGCGCAATTAAATACTACATACTACCTGTTCACGGTTACGGCTTATGGTCAACACTATATGGTTTTCTTGCTCTTGAAGCAGATGCTAATACCGTTTTCGGTCTAAGCTTCTACGACCATAAAGAAACACCAGGACTTGGCGGCGAAGTCGACAATCCTAAGTGGAAAGCTATATGGAAAGGTAAAAAAGTATATGACGCTGATGGCCAAGCTGCACTATCTGTTGTTAAAGGTGCCGTTAACCCAGCAAGCTCAACCATTGATTACGAAGTTGACGGCCTTGCCGGTGCAACTTTAACTAGCCGAGGCGTAAGCAACATGATTACGTACTGGTTAGGCGATAATGGTTTTAATCAATTTCTTAAAAACGAACGTTCTCGAGGTTAATAATGTCTGATACTCCGAAGAAAGTCCTGTTAGACCCATTAGTAAGCAATAACCCAATTGCATTGCAAATATTGGGTGTTTGTTCTGCTTTAGCGGTAACAACAGCTCTAAATACAGCGATTATTATGTCAATCGCATTAACCTTGGTTGTAGCGTTTTCAAACCTATTTATCAGTTTAATTCGTAATCACATTCCATCAAGCATTCGTATTATTGTTCAAATGACAATTATCGCTTCATTGGTAATTGTTGTTGACCAACTGCTACAAGCATTTGCTTACGACCTAAGTAAAAAACTTTCAGTATTCGTTGGCTTAATTATTACTAACTGTATTGTTATGGGTAGAGCAGAAGCCTACGCTATGAAAAATGGTCCAGTAATGAGCTTTTTAGATGGCATCGGTAACGGCTTAGGTTATAGCTTAATTCTTATTGTTGTGGGTGCTGTACGTGAATTGTTCGGTACTGGCGCGCTACTAGGTTATAAAATTATGCCTCTAGCTGCAGACGGTGGTTGGTACGTGCCAAACGGCATGATGCTACTTCCGCCAAGTGCCTTCTTTATTATTGGTATATTCATCTGGATCGTTCGTTCGTTTAAGAAAGATCAAGTTGAAGAGCCAGATTATAAAATTCAAAACTCACACTAGGGGACTGCAATGGAAGAGTTAATTAGTTTATTCGTTCGTGCGGTTTTCATTGAAAACTTAGCATTAGCTTTCTTTTTGGGAATGTGTACATTCCTTGCGGTATCTAAAAAAATATCAACAGCTATTGGCCTTGGTGTTGCAGTAATCGTAGTTCAAGCAATTACCGTTCCTGCTAACAACCTAATCTATAGCTTCTTGTTAAAAACAGATGCTTTATCTTGGGCTGGCCTAGAAGGTACAGATTTACGTTTCTTAGTATTCATCAGTTTCATTGGTGTAATTGCTGCGATCGTACAAATACTTGAAATGGTTTTAGACCGTTTCTTCCCAGCGCTATACAACGCACTGGGCGTATTCCTACCTTTAATCACCGTAAACTGCGCTATCTTAGGTGGCTCATTATTTATGGTAGAGCGCGACTACAATTTTGCCGAAAGTGTAACTTACGGTATTGGTAGTGGTGTTGGTTGGGCATTAGCGATTACTGCATTAGCGGGTATTCGTGAAAAGCTTAAGTACAGTGACGTACCAGAAGGCCTACAAGGTCTGGGTATTACATTTATAACAGTTGGTCTAATGTCGCTTGGCTTTATGGCTTTCTCTGGCATTCAGTTGTAGGAACGAATCATGAACGAAATTTCATTAGGTGTAATTTTATTTACTGGCATTATTTTAGCGCTAGTTTTTTTAATCCTTTTTGCCAAGTCAAAGCTTGTTGCAACAGGTAACGTTAAAGTTCTTATTAATAATGAGAAAACAGTTGAAGTACCAGTAGGTTCAAAACTACTAGGCGCATTGGCTGACAATAACTTATTTGTTCCTTCAGCTTGTGGTGGCGGTGGTACTTGTGCGCAGTGTCGTGTAAAAGTACACGAAGGTGGCGGTTCAATTTTGCCAACTGAGTTATCTCACATCAGCAAAAAAGAAGCAGCATGTGGCGATCGTTTATCTTGTCAGCTTACTGTTAAGCAAGACTTAAAAATTGAAGTTGAAGAAGAAGTATTCGGCGTTAAAAAGTGGGAATGTACTGTACGTTCTAACTTTAACAAAGCTACTTTCATTAAAGAGTTAGTACTTGAACTACCAGAAGGCGAAAACGTTGATTTCCGTGCTGGTGGTTACATTCAAATCGAATGTCCAGAGTACGAAAACAACTTTAGTGACTTCGATGTTCAAGAAGAGTATCGCGGTGATTGGGACAAGTTTAAAATTTGGGATCTTAAAGGTAAGAGTAAAGGCGCACTACGTGCTTACTCTATGGCTAACTATCCTGAAGAGCGCGGCATTATCATGCTTAACGTTCGTATTGCAACTCCACCTCCTGGTAAGTACGACACGATTCCTTCAGGTGAAATGTCTTCGTACATCTTCAACCTTAAAGAAGGCGACAAGGTAACTATCTCAGGCCCATTCGGTGAATTCTTCGCGAAAGAAACTGAAGCTGAAATGGTATTTGTTGGTGGTGGTGCTGGTATGGCGCCAATGCGTTCTCACATTTTCGATCAAATGAAACGCCTTAACACTAATCGTAAAGTTTCTTTCTGGTATGGCGCACGTAGCTCACGCGAAATGTTCTACGAAGATGACTTTAATGGCTTAGCAAAAGACAACGACAACTTCGATTGGCACGTTGCTCTATCTGATCCACAGCCAGAAGATAACTGGGACGGCTACACAGGTTTTATTCATAACGTATTGTTAGAAAACTACCTGAAAGATCATCCAGCTCCAGAAGACTGTGAGTTCTACATGTGTGGGCCTCCAATGATGAACCAAGCGGTTATCACGATGCTTCAAGACCTAGGTGTTGAAGATGAAAACATCATGCTTGATGATTTCGGTGGCTAATTTGTTTTCTGTAATTAACAAATTAACAAGCATCAAAAATAAAGCGACTCTAGTAGTCGCTTTATTGTTTGTTACTTTTGCTAGTTTATTACTTAGTGCTTGTACACAGCCAGCACAGCAAGTCGTGCTATCTGGTAAAACCATGGGTACAACTTGGTCAGTTAAAGTTGTATTAGAAAATGACGAAAAGCTAGATGCTGCCCAGCTTCAAAGCGAGCTTGATGCCTCCCTAAAGGCTTTTAATCAGGTTGCTTCAACATGGTTGCCTAATTCAGATATCAGCTTGTTTAATGCAAATAAGAGCCTATCAAGCATAGCGGTTGACTCAGAGTTAGCTTTTATTATTGCTGCAGCTAAAACAGTACATAAACAATCAAATGGCAATTTCGACATTACCGTATCGCCTTTAATAGATTTATGGGGTTTTGGTTCTAAAGTCGCTATAGAAGACCGTATTCCTAGTAAACAAGATATTGATTCCGCTTTAGCTCAAATAGGTAGCGATAAAATTAATGTGATTATGAGTCATCAATCAGACTCATCTAGTCTTATTAAGCAACAAGCTAATTTACAAATTAACTTGTCGGCAATTGCTAAAGGCCGTGCTGTAGATTTAGTAGCTGACCAACTCGATAAGCTAGAGCTTAAAAATTATATGGTTGAAATTGGTGGCGAAATTAGTGCCCAAGGTTACAACTCTAAACGTAAAGCATGGCGTATTGCTATTGAAAAACCATTGGCGGAAACGCGAACTATTCAGAAAGCGATTAGTCTAAAAAATACCGCTATGGCAACATCGGGTGATTACAGAAATTTTTTTGAAATCGACGGTCAACGCTACTCACATAGCATTACCCCGAACACTGGCTGGCCTGTTAAGCATCAGCTTGTATCAGTTACCGTCTTGCATCAGCAAGCGATGATCGCCGATGCATGGGCAACTGCATTAATTGTGGCTGGGCCAGAGCATGCTCTGCAACTAGCCAAAGAGAATAACCTAGCTGTTTTGCTTATTGAGCGTGCTGAAGACGGCTTTAAAGAAATACCTAATCAACAATTTACTGATGCCATTACAGCAGCAGAAAAATAAACACTAAGAAGATTTATCATGAATACATTTATTGCCACATTTATCATTTTAGCTACTGTTATTTTAATTATGAGCGTAGGCGTTATTGTTGCTGGTCGCCGAATTAAAGGTAGCTGTGGTGGTTTAAGTAGTTTCGAAGGCTTAGAAGATGCTTGTATGAC
>CAYZLE010000049.1:0-8207 GCA_964479305.1 uncultured Gammaproteobacteria bacterium
GCATGGTCTTAGCAGCCGGCCCAGGTGGTGATGAGCTTTATATTTTATCGCCCGACGAAAATACCAAACCAGGTATGCGCGTTAATAAAACACCTACTAAGATCCTCCTTTATAAACAAAAAAGCCTCTACTCAAGAGGCTTTTTTGTTTATACGAAAATACTTTCACGCTATTTAAAATAGAATATACTCACTAGACTGTGAAACCTAGCTTGCGCGCACAAACAAATAAACGGAGTATAAGGATGAATAAGCTTTTTGTTTTGCCACTTATTTTATTACTGACGAGCTGCTTTCAGGAAGATCGCGCCGGGACTTTTATATTAGACCCAAGCGAACTTGTGTGGCAGCCAAATGTATTCTCCGACGAAGACCTATTTAAAAGCCGTTGCGCTGCGCCACGAGTCGGCATCGACCCAGCAAACAACCTACCTTTTAGCGACCAACCCGGCAGCATCTTAGAAGAAAATTTCTGGCTCCGCTCTTGGTCGAACGACAAATACCTTTGGTACCGAGAAGTAAACGACATTAACCCTGCTGACTACTTAAGTGGCACTACACCATCAATCGATTACTTTAGCCTGCTAAAAACTAACGCGACAACTGCGTCAGGCGCACCAAAAGATCAGTTTCATTTTACTTTCGACACTCAGCAATATTTCGACCTAAGTCAAACCGGCACAAGCGTATCAACAGGCATTACATGGACTTTAATTAGAAGCCAGCCACCACGTGAAATTCGTGTACTTTTTGTTGAACCTAACTCTCTTGCTGAAGTAGCAGGTGTAAAACGAGGCGACTTATTAACCAGCATCAATAACTTTAATGTTATTGATGACGTAAGCAATAATGGCATCAACGCATTAAATGACGCGATATTCCCGCAAGTGGCTAATCAAAGTTTTGTTTATACCTTTAACAATACCGACTCTTATACTTTAACCAGCGGAAGCCTTAGCTCTAAAGCAGTACTAAAGGCACAGCGAGTAGCAGGTACAAATGACGAAGTTGGCTATATTGCCTTTAATGACCATTCACGCGCAGCTGAAAATGAACTGATAGCTGCGATTAATCAATTAAGCGGCATTAACGATTTAGTGCTCGATTTACGTTACAACGGCGGAGGCTTTATTTATATAGCAAGCCAACTCGCCTATATGATTGCAGGCTCCGATAACACTCAAGGCAAAGTATTCTCCAATCTTGTGTTTAATGACAAACACCCGAACACAGACCCTTTTACTGGCCGCGCACTTAATCCAACGGGTTTCTTTTCTACAGACACCAGCAATAACAACCTACCTTCCCTTGACCTTGCCCGCGTATTTGTTCTTACTGGAAGTGGTACTTGCTCTGCGAGTGAATTAATCATGAACTCACTACGCGGTATTGATATAGAAGTGATTCAAATAGGCGAACAAACTTGCGGTAAACCCTTTGGTTTTTACGCCACCGACAATTGTGGAACAAGCTACTTTTCTGTTAACTTTCAGTCAAACAATGCGAAGAGTTATGGTGAGTACGCTGATGGCTTCATACCTAGCGCTAACGACAATGGCGAAGACCAAATCAAAGGCTGCTCCGTCCCTGACGATATTAGCCAAGAACTAGGCGACCCACTTGAGGAACGTTTAGCTACCGCCTTATTTTATCGCGCAAACAACACCTGTCCTTCTGCAACAATCAACCAGTCGAAGTTACTTAAGGCAAATATTTCAGCAGCTAAGCCTGCAGTACAAAACAACATGTTTCTCTCGAGGTAAGCACTTAGCCTCTATGTGCGCGTAAAACCATGAGTAAAATCATCACACCGATAGATTTGGCAAAACAAGAAAGCGTTCGCCAAGAAACTCAAGCTGTTATTGAACGCGCACAAGTTATTTTTGAACAAGAGTTTGACAACATTGAAGTAAGCTTTGATCTAAAAGGCAAAGCATCGGGCATGTATAAAGTAAAGTATGCTCCACAAAAACGCAGCTTATTTACTCGACCTAAAGCCCCCGAAATAGAACGTCGTTGGATTCGCTATAACCCTTGGATTTTTGCCAAGCACCCTGAAGACAATTGGAACAATACTATTCCTCATGAAGTCGCGCATTACTTATCAGACTGCATGTATGGCCTAAAAAATATTCGTCCACATGGCAAAGAATGGAAGCACATTATGCGCGAACTGGGCGCCGAACCCACTGTAAGATCAAACTATGATTTAAGCGGCGTTCCACAAAGGAAAACGGCTGGCTTTATATATAACTGTCTTTGTCAACAAGTTACATTTTCAAAGCAACGCCACAGTAAAGTACAGTCTGGGCGAGGCAAATACGCCTGCAAAAAATGCAATGGCGAGCTTATTTATTCAGGCAAAAAAACGCCTTAATTACGCTATAAAACCCGATCCAAAGCAGACAAACCGGCAGCAATATCGTTTTAGCAAATAGTTATAAGCAAATGATTAGGCTTTGTTAAAATCTCCACCCTTAAAATTACAAGCTAAATTTGGTTATAAGAGCGACTTTTTTAATAATTATTGGTTATTAAGGGCGCATTAAATACACCTTATATATATAATGGCCTCATGACAGAAATTGCACTCATTTTAATTAGCACGGTTTTCGTAAATAACTTTGTTTTGGTTAAGTTTCTTGGCCTATGCCCATTCATGGGTGTGTCTCGCAAACTAGAAACCGCTATTGGTATGTCTATGGCGACGACCTTTGTATTAACGCTGTCGTCTATTTGCAGTTATATTGCTTACACCTACCTACTTGAGCCTTTAAAGCTTGAGTATTTACAAACGCTAACCTTTATTGTGATGATTGCCGTAGTGGTACAGTTCACTGAAATGGTCGTGCATAAAACCAGCCCACTGCTTTACAACGTGCTGGGTATATTCCTGCCCTTAATTACGACTAACTGTGCAGTATTAGGCGTAGCTCTTTTAAACATTAATGAGCAAAACAACTTCCTAGAATCTGCTGTTTATGGCTTTGGAGCTTCTGTTGGCTTTTCACTTGTTTTGATTTTATTCTCAGCCATGCGCGAGCGCTTAGAAGCGGCCGATGTACCAGAAGTATTTAAAGGCGCACCCATTGCTCTTATTACGGCAGGCTTAATGGCTCTTGCATTTCTAGGCTTCCAAGGCCTAGTTAAGGTATAAAACATGCCTGAGTATTTACAAGCAATTTTAATCATATCTGTTGTTGCCGCCTCTTTAGGTTTGGTGCTGGGCTTTGCAGCCGTAGTATTCAAAATTGAAGGCGACCCAATTGTTGATCAAATCGACGCTCTCTTACCACAAACACAATGTGGTCAATGCTCGTTCCCGGGCTGCAAACCCTATGCAACCGCTATTGCGAATGGCGAAGCTGAAATTAACCAATGTCCTCCGGGTGGCGAGTCGACTATTCAAGCCCTAGCTAGCTTGCTAGATCGTGAAGTGATTCCGTTAAACCCAGAGAACGGCGAAGTAAAAGAAGAAGCCACTGTTGCCTTTATTCACGAAGACACCTGCATTGGCTGCACACTATGTATTCAAGCTTGCCCAGTCGACGCCATACTCGGCGCTGCGAAACAAATGCACACTATCATTACCGACGAGTGCACCGGCTGTGAATTGTGCATAGAACCTTGCCCAGTTGACTGTATAGACATGATTCCATTAGAAAGCAGTATTAGCACATGGGCATGGCCTTACCCTGCAAATACAAAAAATGAACGCCTAGATATTATTGCAATGGCAAAAGAAGATTAAGTAAATGACAACTAAGTTAACTCCATCAGATAATTTATTTACCTTCAATGGCGGCATACCATTTGACGTACACGGCACCGATGCACTATCGCAGCCGCTTAGTACTATGCCCGTGCCAAAAAGACTGGTTCTACCTTTACAACAGCATATTGGCCAAGCTGCCGAACCGAATGTAAAACCGGGCGACAAAGTTTTAAAAGGCCAAGTAATTGCCAATGCCAGCAGCTATGTAAGCGCGCCTGTTCACGCGCCCAGCTCTGGTACCGTAGTTAGCATTGAAGAACAAAGCGTCGCTCACCCTTCAGGTTTACAAGCTTTATGCATCACTATTGATACTGATGGTAAAGACACATGGATAGAGCGAGACACTTCGCACGCTGACTACCTTAAGTTCGACGGCGTTACACTACGCAACCTTGTTCGTGATGCAGGCATTGTAGGCCTAGGTGGAGCAGCCTTCCCTAGTGCAATTAAGCTTAACCCTGGGCAAGATCGCCCAATTGAAACGCTATTAATTAACGGCGCAGAATGTGAGCCTTATATTTGCTGCGACGAAAAGCTGATGACCGAGCGTGCAGAAGAAGTTATCAAAGGCATTCAAATTGTTCGTCATATTATTGGCGCAAGCAAAGTCATTATCGCTATTGAAGACTCAATGCCAACGGCCTTCGAAGGTTTAAACAAAGCCATAGCTGATGCACAAGAAGACTTTGATGTAAAAATTGTACCTACGGTTTACCCAACGGGTGGTGAGAAACAATTAATCAAAGTTATAACCGGCCTTGAAGTTCCTAGCAACGGTCTACCTTCTGAACTCGGCATTGTCTGCCACAACCCTGGAACAGTTGCAGCGGTATACCACGCTATTGTTCACGGGCAGCCCTTAGTTTCTCGCATACTCACTGTGACTGGTGAAGGTGTAGAACAAGCTCAAAACATTGAAGCCTTGCTAGGCACTTCAGTTAAAGACATTGTTGACTATTGCGGCGGTTACAAAAGTGATGTTGAACGTTTGATTATGGGCGGCCCAATGATGGGCTTTGCGCTGCACAGCGACAATCTACCGATTGTAAAAGCGACCAACTGTATTTTAGTAGGACAAACTAGCGAAATACATCAGCCAAGCAATCCACAGCCTTGCATTCGTTGCGGTATGTGCGAACAAGCCTGCCCTGCTAATTTGCTTCCGCAGCAGTTGTATTGGCATGCCAAAAATAAAGATTTTGAAAAGGCAAAAGACTATAACTTATTCGACTGCATAGAATGTGGTGCATGTTCATATGTATGTCCAAGTGAAATTCCTTTAGTGCAATTTTATCGTTTTACAAAAACTGAAATTGCTAAAGAAACACGCGAACGTAAAAAATCTGATATTGCTCGTGACCGCTTCGACTTCCGCCAAGAACGTATTGAACGCGAGAAAGAAGAGAAAGCCGAAAAGCTGCGTAAAAAGAAAGAAGCATTGGCCGCTAAAAAGGCGGCGGCTGAAAAAGCTGCAGCAGCAAGTTCAGATGGCGATGACGATGCCACAAAAGCAGATGCAAAAGCGCCTGTTAAGCAAACTAATCCAGAAATTGCAGCGGCATTAGCGCGCGTTGAAGCTAAAAAAGCAGCCAAAAAAGATGAAGGTAAATAAGTAATGCGTTTTCGTACTGTAAGCTCACCGCACAAATACAGCAATAACAGCGTTAGCAATGTAATGCTGCAGGTTTGCTTAGGCTTAATCCCTGGCACTATCGCTATGACTTATTTCTTTGGCTATGGCGTACTGGTGAATATCGTACTCGCT
The DNA here is from genome assembly GCA_964479305.1 of uncultured Gammaproteobacteria bacterium. Lineage (GTDB taxonomy): Bacteria > Pseudomonadota > Gammaproteobacteria > HTCC5015 > HTCC5015 > JAHDBX01. The sequence continues at coordinate 5,540 of CAYZLE010000049.1, forward strand.
ATACTTACTGCCCTAGCAACTGAAGCCCTTGTGCTGAAATTACGTAAGCGCCCTATTCTCAATACACTTAAAGACAATAGCGCACTATTAAGCGCATGGTTATTTGCACTAGCCATTCCAACACTTGCGCCTTGGTGGCTGCCCGTAATTGGTATGTTTTTTGGTATTTTATTTGGCAAGCAACTTTATGGCGGCCTAGGCAACAACCCTTTCAATCCCGCTATGATCGCTTATGTTGTTCTACTCATTTCTTTCCCTGTTGAAATGACTAACTGGTTAGCTGCGAGTAATGTGACCGAATACAGCCTCAGCTTTGTAGAAACGCTCAGCGCTGTATTTGGCGGTTCACTGCCTAATGGTCTTAGCCTCGACAGCATTTCTGGCGCAACACCGCTTGATGAAATAGAAACTCAACTTGGCTTGGGTGCAACAATTGCTTCAGTACAAGAGTCAAACCTTTGGGGTTTTGTAGGCGGCAAAGGTTGGGAACTTGTAAATGCAGCTTTCCTACTTGGCGGTTTCTACTTGCTATATAAACGTGTAATCACTTGGCATACACCTGTTGCACTACTAACAAGCCTAGCTATTTTGTCTAGCGTATTTTACTTAATAGACAGCAGTCAATTTACTTCACCACTATTTCACTTATTTAGTGGCGGCGCCATGTTGGGAGCATTCTTTATTGCAACCGATCCAGTGTCATCTTGCACAAGTAATAAAGGCAAACTTTTTTACGGCGCCGGTATTGGTGCTTTAATCTTTATTATTCGTCAATGGGGCGGCTATCCAGACGGTGTAGCTTTTGCCGTATTGTTAATGAATATGTCAGCACCATTCCTAGATTACTACACCAAGCCAAAAGTTTTTGGGGCGCGCTAAATGAAAACGCTTTCTAAAAACATGATTATTGGCGGCTTACTACTAGGCGGCTTTACTATTTTTGGAACGTCTTTATTAACCGGCGTTAACGGTTTAACCAAAGAACGTATTATAGAAAATGAAAAAGCGGCCTTGTTACAAAGCTTAAACCAAGTGCTTGATGCCTCGCGTTACAACAACGCATTAAATACTGACGTGATTGCTATTAAAGCAACAGAATTAAATCGCGACGAAGACACTATTGTCTATCGTGCTCGTAAAGACGATCAGAATGTAGCGGCCATTCTTACCGTAACTGCACCGGATGGTTACAGCGGCAAAATCAAAATGCTAGTTGCTATTAATATCGATGGTACTTTATCAGGCGTGCGTGTTATTAAACACAAAGAAACGCCAGGTTTAGGGGATAAAATTGATGTAAGTCGCGACCCGTGGATTACACAATTTGCCGGTTTATCCTTAGACAAGCCACGTGCAAAAAAATGGAAAGTGAAAAAAGACGGCGGTCAGTTTGACAGCTTCTCTGGCGCCACTATTACACCGCGCGCAGTAGTTAAAGCTGTTGCCCGCAGCCTACAATATTTTACTGAAAGCAAAGAAAGCTTGTTCAAGCAAGCAGTGAGTCAACCATGAGTACAGACTACAAAAAACTGAGCAAAGACGGTTTATGGACCAACAACGTTGGCTTAGTCCAACTACTTGGCTTATGCCCATTACTCGCCGTAAGTAATACTTTTATTAATGCTTTAGGCCTAGGCTTAGCCACCATGCTTACTCTCGTTGCCTCAAACGTAAGCATCTCGCTTATTCGTAACTGGGTACGCCCTGAAGTGCGCATTCCTATTTTTGTATTAATTATTGCATCAGTAGTAACGGCGATTGAACTGAGCATGAAAGCTTACTTTTTCGAGCTGTATTCAATACTAGGTATATTCATTCCATTAATTGTAACCAACTGCGCCATCATTGGTCGCGCAGAAGCTTTTGCGGCCAAGAACAACCCTCTAGCTGCCGCTGCCGATGGTTTTATGATGGGCCTAGGTTTTGGTCTTGTTTTAATTGTTTTAGGCGCTATGCGTGAAATACTAGGCGCAGGCACATTATTCTCTGGCGCTCATTTGCTATTTGGTGAGTTCGGCCATAGTATGGTGATTACGCTAATTAGCGATTACAAAGGTTTTCTATTAGCGGTATTGCCTCCTGGCGCATTTATCGGCCTAGGCTTATTAATTGCCGGAAAAAAATGGATAGATAATCGCAATCAAAGTAAACAGGCAAAACAAGCTTTAGCCAATAAAAACGAAAATTTGGCAGAAGCACTATAAAAATAGTATGTAACAATAATAAGCGAGGAACTCAAATGGAATACAAAGTCGTAATATATCAAGAAGGCATGTTAGGTTCTCTTTTACTTGGTGGCTCAAAAGTTAACCCTTTAAAATTCACTGACTTTCTAAATCAACAATCTAGCGAAGGCTGGCGTGTACAAACTATGGAAAAAGATATCCGTAGAATGTTGTTACTTTTTAAACGTGAAGCGTATGTTGTCATACTAGGACGTGAAAAATGAAATATGGCTCAATAGTCTGTACAGTGTTATTCGCTTTAGCTGTTATCTTTTCCCTTGCTCAACTTTGGTTTGGAATCTTTTCTGCTGAATTATTCGTTAAGCTGATGTTAACGCTTGGCGGATTCTTTATTTTAGCTCTGGGCATTACTTTAGTATTTAAAGACTACCTAAGCGAAAAAGAAATGAAGAAAAAGGGCTTTATAGACGGCTAGTCTCTAG
>CAYZLE010000050.1:0-8168 GCA_964479305.1 uncultured Gammaproteobacteria bacterium
CTAAAATCGATATCAATAGCTGCCAATTCTGCAGCCATAATCCAAGCATGAGATGTTGCGGCTTGCAAAGCCTCTTGAGGATTCACTTTATAGTGCTGTCCGACACTTGCCAGAGCCGGCAAAACGGTAAAAGACTTTCTGAAACGTTGCACACGACCACCTTCATGGTCTACAGCCACTAATAAGCCAGGGCTACGAAGTTTTTTTATGTCAGCTACTAAATTTTGAATTTGTTCGATTGATTCAAAATTGCGTGTAAATAAAATCACACCACCCACTATTGGGTTAAGCAACATCTCTTTTTCAACATCACTAATGCTCGTTGCTTCTAAATCCATCATTAATGGACCAAGAGCTAATTCTGTTTTTACTTGCGAGCTAGACATTAAACAAATATTAACTGCGATTTAAAAGCACAACAGCATCAACTGCTATACCTTGCTTTTTACCCACAAAACCTAATTTTTCAGTTGTTGTCGCTTTCACACCTACTTGATCGGTACTAACATTTAGATCTTCAGCAATATTTTTTTGCATAGCTGTTATATGTGGAGCAAGTTTAGGAGACTGCGCTTGAACCGTTACATCTATGTTATTTACGCTATAGTTTTTAGCGGTAATTAAACTCATTACATTGCGTAATAATTCGCGGCTATCAGCATTGGCATATGCTGCATCTGTATCAGGAAAGTGTTTGCCAATATCACCTAAGGCTAAAGCGCCTAGTAAGGCATCGCAAATAGCATGTAAAACTACATCACCATCTGAGTGAGCAACAAGGCCTTGCTCGTGCTTAATTTTAACGCCACCTAATACAATGAACTCACCTTCACCAAATGCGTGAACATCGTAACCATGACCAATTCTAAATTGTGTTGTCATTTTATTTCCTTTCAGCATCGTTTAGCATAGGCCAAAATAGCTCAGCTAGTTGCAGGTCTTCGGGCTGCGTAATTTTTATATTCAATGGTGATGAGTCTACGATGATTGGTTTGCCACCTGCAAGTGCTATAGCTTGCGCATCATCAGTAATTTTCTCACCTTTCTCTAAAGCCATTTCAATAGCTTTAGACAAATCATTCACTGTAAACATTTGTGGTGTTGCTGCACGCCACAAGCCATCACGTGAAACGCTCTCGCTAATATTACCATTTGCATCGCTACGTTTTAAAGAGTCGCTTACCGCCACACCTAAAATACCACCAATGGCTTTTTGCTTTTGTATTTCTTCATGTAGCTTTTGTACATCCGAGACTTTCAAACATGGTCTTGCTGCATCGTGCACCATCACCCAATCTTCTTGCTTATAACTCTCTAATGCTTGAATTTTTTTCAAGCCATTAAGTACAGAGTCAAAACGTTCTTTACCACCAAGCGCCGTTGTTATTGAAACATTACTTGGCAATGAGAGTGTTTCCCAATGAAGGTCGTGCTCAGCAATTGAAACAACTATACCTTTTACCTGAGGTATTTTTGACAATGAAATAATGGTTTGTTCTAGAACGGCTTTATTGTGAAGTGGTAAATATTGTTTAGGCAGATTTGCGCCCATGCGTTTACCAATTCCCGCTGCGGGAATAACAATCCACGACGGTAAAAAGTGCTTACTCACTGTGGAGCCTGCTGCTGTTTATTTGCTGAAGGCTTCTCACCATCAGGGTAAATAAATTGATAAAAGGTTTCACCCTCTTTAATAAGACCTAAGTCTTTACGGGCTAATTCTTCAATGGCTTCTAAGCCGTTTTTTAAATCATTTACTTCAGCGGATAATGCTTGATTGCGATCAGATAAAGTTTGAATAGTTTGTTTTTGTTCATCTACTTTAATTTGTAGAAGATTTACATCTCTTACTCCACCTTTTGCAAACCAAAGTTTGTACTGCAAGGTGACCAGTAAGAAAACAAGCACAGCAATGATTAATCGTGTGGCAATTGATGACATTGCTGTGCCTTACTTTCTCTTAAGCTATAGCTTTTGCTTAAATGCAGACGCACCAGCGTAAACAGCTTTTGAACCTAACTGTTCGTTAATACGTAAAAGCTGGTTGTACTTAGCAATACGATCAGAACGAGACATTGAGCCCGTTTTAATTTGACCAGCTGCTGTAGCAACAGCAATATCAGCAATAGTTGTATCTTCAGTTTCGCCAGAACGATGAGAAGTAACAGACGTGTAACCAGCCGCATGTGCTGTTGCAATTGCATCTAGTGTTTCCGTTAATGTACCGATTTGGTTAACTTTAATAAGAATTGAGTTAGCAACGCCTTGATCAATACCTTGTTGTAAGATTTTTGTATTCGTTACAAATAAGTCATCGCCTACTAGCTGAACTTTTTCACCAACTTTATCAGTTAGGTATTTCCAACCAGCCCAATCGTTTTGGTCTAAACCATCTTCGATAGAAATAATAGGATACTGGTCAACCCAAGAACTTAGAAAGTCAGAAAACTCATTTGATGAGTAAGATTTACCTTCAGCTTCTAAGTGGTATTTACCATCTCTGTAAAACTCAGAGCTAGCAACGTCTAAACCAAGGTAAATATCTTTACCTGCTTTAAAGCCGGCCAATTCAATTGCTTCTAAAATTACGTCAACTGCTTCAACGTTTGAACCTAGGTTAGGTGCAAAACCACCTTCGTCACCTACTGCTGTGCTGTAACCTTTTTTAGCTAAAACTTTTTTCAGCGTATGGAATACTTCTGCGCCGTAGCGAAGTGACTCAGAAAAGTCTGAAGCACCTACAGGAAGAATCATAAATTCTTGCATGTCTACGCTGTTATCAGCGTGCTCGCCACCGTTAATGATGTTCATCATTGGTACAGGTAAAGTCACATCGCGACCACCAGCAAGGTAAGACCATAATGGTGTTTGTGCTTGAATAGCTGCTGCGTGCGCTGTAGCCATTGAAGCTGCTAGTAAAGCGTTAGCACCTAAACGTCCTTTGTTATCTGTGCCGTCTAACTGAATCATCGCGTTATCAATGTCGCTTTGGTTAAGCGCGTCACGACCTACGATGCAGTCTTTAATTTCTGTGTTTACATTTTTGACAGCGTTTAATACACCTTTGCCTAAGTAACGTGATTTATCACCGTCACGTAGTTCTACTGCTTCACGTTCACCTGTTGATGCGCCTGAAGGAACAGCTGCACGACCTACTACACCAGTAGACAATACTACGTCTGCTTCTACAGTTGGGTTGCCGCGTGAATCAATAATTTCGCGTGCTGTAATGTTAACAATTTCGCTCATAGCGTTTGCTCCAATATGTTAAATAATTATAAAGATTGTTCAATAAAAGGGTTTTGTTTTACGGTGTCATCGATTGCTTTTAGTGTTTGCAATAAAGCTTTCATTTGATCTAAAGGCCATGCATTAGGGCCATCGCTAAAGGCATTAGCTGGATCTGGATGACTTTCCATAAATAAACCTGAAATACCTACACCCATTGCTGCTCGTGCAAGTACCGGTACAAATTCTCTTTGTCCACCTGATGATGAACCTTGTCCACCTGGCAGCTGTACCGAATGTGTTGCATCAAATACTACCGGGCAATTTGTTTCACGCATAACGGCTAATGAGCGCATGTCTGACACTAGGTTGTTATAACCAAATGACGCACCACGTTCGCAAACCATAATTTTTTCATTACCTACTGCGCGCGCTTTTTCAACAACGTGCTTCATATCCCAAGGCGATAAAAACTGGCCCTTCTTTAAGTTAATAGGCAAACCTGTTTTCGCAACACGTTGAATATAATTTGTTTGGCGACATAAAAAAGCTGGCGTTTGAATAACATCCACTACGCTAGCTACTTCTTCCATTGGTGTGTCTTCATGTACATCTGTTAAAACTGGCACATCAATTTCACTTTTTACTTTTTCTAAAATCGCCAAGCCTTTTTCAATACCTACGCCGCGCTTACTACTATGCGAAGAACGATTGGCTTTATCAAAAGACGATTTATAAATAAAAGGAATTTTTAATTCTGCACAAATGGCCTTTAATTCTGTAGCTGTTGAAAGAGCTAACTCTTCTGACTCAATTGCACATGGGCCTGCTATTAAAAAGAAAGGTTTGTCTAAACCAATTTCAAAACCGCATAAATTCATTTGTCGTACCTATTCGCCTTAAGCGTTTGACTGTTTAATAGCTGCCGCAATAAAGTCGACAAACAAAGGATGCGCACCGCGTGGACGCGATGTAAATTCTGGATGGAATTGACAACCAACAAACCAAGGGTGGTCTTCAATCTCAACAACTTCTACCAAGTAGTTATCTGATGACACGCCAGAAATTTTCAAACCAGACTTTTCTAGTTGTTCACGATATGTGTTATTAAATTCATAACGATGACGGTGACGCTCAGAAATAGTTGTTTTCTTATACGCTTTGAAAATATTACTGTCTTCGATAATATCGCAAGTTTGTGAACCCAAACGCATTGAGCCACCTAGTTCAGTCTCAGCGCTACGCTCTTGCTTACTACCGTCTTCGTCTTGCCATTCTTTGATTAAACCAATAACGGCATGTTCTGGTTCATCTTTAAATTCAGTACTATTAGCGCCAACTAAGCCGGCCAAGTTACGAGCCGCTTCAATTACCGCTACTTGCATACCTAAACAAATACCTAAAAATGGAATTTTGTTTATACGCGCATAGTTAACCGCCGCAATTTTGCCTTCTGTACCTCGATTACCAAAACCACCTGGCACTAGAACAGCGTCTACATCACTTAAGTTTGCTTTGCAGCCTTCTGCTTCTAATTTTTCAGAATCGATATAACGAATTTTAACTTTAGCTTTATTATTAATGCCGGCATGGAAAAGAGCTTCGTTAACTGACTTATAAGCATCTGTTAAATCAACATACTTACCCACCATGGCAACAGTTACTTCTTTTTCTGGATTTTGTAAGCGTGCTACTACGTCATCCCATTCGCTTAGGTCAGCTTCTTTAGCTTCAACACCTAAATGGTCTAGAACAATTTGATCTAGATTTTGTGCGTGTAGTCGTCTAGGAATTTCGTAAATATGGTCTACCGTTTCAGCTTGAATAACGGCCTTCTCTGGCACATTAGTAAATAGAGCAATCTTTTTACGTGCAGACAAAGCTAGAGGCGCGTCTGAGCGACACATAAGCACATCAGGCTGAATACCAATTGAGCGTAGCTCTTTAACAGAGTGCTGAGTAGGTTTCGTTTTGGTTTCACCAGCACCATTCAAATAAGGCACTAAGGTTAAATGTATAAATAGACGATTCTCTTCGCCTTGCTCGAAACCAATTTGACGAATAGCTTCCATAAACGGCAATGACTCAATATCACCTACCGTGCCGCCAATTTCAACAATGGCAATATCGGCTTCGCTAGCACCTTCGTAAACAAGGCGTTTAATTTCATCTGTAATGTGTGGAATAACTTGTACTGTGCCGCCGAGGTAATCGCCTCTACGTTCTTTTTTCAGTACGTTCATGTACACACGACCAGTGGTAAAGTTATTTGATTTACCTGTTCTTTGGTGAACATAGCGCTCATAGTGACCTAAATCTAGATCAGTTTCTGCACCATCATCGGTTACGTATACTTCACCGTGTTGATAAGGGCTCATTGTGCCCGGATCGACGTTAATATACGGATCTAACTTCATCATTTTAATTTTAAGGCCACGAGACTCTAAAATTGCACCCAAAGAAGCTGCGGCAATACCTTTGCCTAAAGACGAAACCACACCACCGGTGACAAATACATACTGTGTCATATAAAATTTTACTCAGATTTTCAGTTAATTCAGATTTTTAGTTAAATAAGACCAGAAATGAGCTTGGTCGGAATGGATGATCATAATACAGCAAAGCTTGCTAGCACTCAATTTGAAATGTGAATACTTTTCAATTTTTTATAGTTTAACTAAAGCGGGCTTATAGCTCTAAATCAGCCAATATTGAGTTTTCTAAGCCCAAAACAGCGATAAGCTGGTTTTTGTAGTAAACAAGGGGTAATTGCTCACGTTTCCATGGGGGAACACCTTGTTCTTGCAGTAACTTTTTCACTCGATGCTGGTGATTACGTCCTGGTAATTGAATACGTTCACCACCTTGTCTATAACGCAGCTGTAAAACAGCATTTTCTTCAAGCAGAACGGGCAATAATTGACCTAAATCACCTGGCTTTAACTCTACACCGGTATCTAGAACTAAGCTTTCTTGAATATCCCACTCAAACTCAGCTGATGGGTCGTAATTAAGCTTAGCTTCGCAATACAGTGCACCGTTATATCGCTGTACGAGGTATGGCCCTACTTCAATTTTTGGATTGGCATCTTCTGCTGCAAACATGGCCGAATCAATTTCAAGCAAAACGGCTTTACTCGGTAAAGCACTTAAACAGCCCTTTAGCCAGTATCTCAGTGCATTTAAACGTCGATGCAAAGACAAACCCAATAAGTCACTATAAAACAAAGGCTTACCACTTAAAAAATCAGCCCCCAAGTCTATTTCAGCCAAGTCTTGGCTTAAAAGTTCGCTCTCGCTCATTAGCCGCGCACTTCGCGAAAGTGTAGTTGCCATCTTGGACCATCTACGCTCAAGCACCGGCATAATATGTTTGCGCAAGTAGTTGCGGTTAAACTTATCGTCGCTATTACTTGGGTCTTCAATCCACTTTAAATCGGTTTTTTGAGCATAATCATGCAAGTGCTCACGAGTGGCCGCCAACAAAGGCCTATGGTGTAGACCGGCATGGAAAGGTTTAGCCTCTGGCATAGCAGCAAGACCACTTACACCTGAGCCTCGAAGCGCATTCAGCATAAAGGTTTCAGCTTGGTCATTAGCGTGGTGGGCAGTCAGTAAAACCGTATTTTCAGTCATATAGCTTGAAAATGCTTGGTAACGAGCGTTTCGCGCAAGCTCCTCGATACTATCTCCTGAACTTGTATCAAGCTCAAGGTCAATCACATCGCAAGCGACATTCAGCTGTGCGCATAAGCTTTTACAATGCTCTGCCCAATGTTTGGTATCGCTCTGCAAGCCATGATTGATATACACGGCCTTTAATTTACTAGGGTCTACAATTTGAGAGTAAGCGTGAAGTAAAACAGTGGAATCCATACCCCCGCTGAAGCCAATGAGGTATAAATCAGCAGGATAGCGCTTTTCGCTATCCTGTATGAGTGTATGAATGGAATGATCAGGAGTTTGATCAGACGACATTAAGATTCTTGAAACTTACCGTATGCCATAACGCGATCATAGCGTTTAGCAAGTAGTTCATCAGTTGTCTGAGCTTGTAATTTTTCTAGGCTCGCTTTTAAAGACGCTTTGATATTCGCAGCTGTTAGCTCAATATCACGGTAGGCACTGCCTACTGGCTCAGGAATAATTTCGTCGATTAGGCCTAATTCTTTAATTCGGTCAGCAGTAACACCCATAGCGTCAGCAGCATCTGCGGCTCTTTCAGCACTTTTCCATAAAATGGTTGCACAACCTTCAGGAGAAATAACCGAATACATGCTGTATTGCAGCATATTAATGTGATCACCCACACCAATCGCTAAAGCACCGCCAGAACCACCTTCACCAATAACGGTGCAGACAATAGGCGTTTTTAAAGCAGACATAACAAATAAGTTACGTGCAATAGCTTCACTTTGGCCACGCTCTTCAGCACCAATACCTGGGTAAGCCCCTGGAGTATCGATAAAAGTTAAAATAGGTAATTTGAAGCGCTCTGCCATTTGCATTAAACGTAAAGCTTTACGATAACCCTCTGGACGAGGCATAGCAAAGTTACGCTCTAGTTTTTCTTTAGTACCACGGCCTTTTTCTTGGCCAATGATCATAACGGGTTTGCCATCTAAACGCGCCAGGCCACCCACAATAGCTTTATCATCAGCAAACATACGGTCGCCGTGCAGCTCTTCAAAGTCGGTAAAAATGTGCTTTATATAATCAAGCGTATAAGGGCGCATCGGATGGCGCGCAATTTTTGACACTTGAACAGGGGTTACTTTATTAAAAATACTAGCCGTTAAGGTTGCACTTTTCTTTTGAAGTACGCGTATCTCTTCCTGAAGATCAAGATCTGAACCTGTTTCCATATGGCGCAGTTCTTCAATTTTTGCTTCTAATTCAGCAATCGGTTGTTCAAAGTCAAGATAGTTAGGATTCATAAA
>CAYZLE010000051.1:0-8034 GCA_964479305.1 uncultured Gammaproteobacteria bacterium
TCTTGGCTACTTTTTTCTTAGCTGTCTTCTTTTTAGCCGTTTTCTTCTTGGCTACTTTTTTCTTAGCTGTCTTCTTTTTAGCCGTTTTCTTCTTGGCTACTTTTTTCTTAGCTGTCTTCTTTTTAGCCGTTTTCTTCTTGGCTACCTTTTTCTTGGCAACTTTCTTTTTGGCTGTTTTCTTCTTAGCTACCTTTTTCTTGGCAACTTTCTTTTTAACTGTTTTCTTTTTAGTCGCTTTTTTCTTAGCTACTTTCTTTTTAGCAGCGCGCTTAGCTGCTGCCTTTTGTTTAGTCGTCGCTACTTTAGCTGCAGACTTTTTCTTTTTTGTTGATTTCTTTACAGCCATTTTCTTATTCCTCCGGAGGATTGATGACTAACCACGCTCTGAGTATAAACAAACGAAGGCATATTTCTATAAAAAAGTTAATAAAAATCGATAAAAACACAAAAAAACAGCGAATAAATAAAAAAAATATTAAAAAAACAAATTTTTTTGAGTTTTTATGTAAAGAAAAAATTATTTTTTATAAAAAGAAAATAATTTAATTGACTCTGTCTGTAATAATTATATCCATCGGTATATCCCATTTTTCTTTTTCAAGACTATTAATCCTTTGCACTTCAAATGCTAGTCCTATACAAATAGGTTTGTGATTTTGTAAGTAGTGGTCATAGAAACCTCCACCAAAACCAAGACGGTTGCCTTCGCTATCGAATCCAACTAAAGGTATTAACATGCAATCGATTTGATCATTGCTGACTGTGTTCTTGCTTGTCATTTGCGGCTCTGGAATATCGTATTGATTTTTTATTAGTGCTTCGCTTTGTAAGTGTTCAACAAAAGCCATTTCATGTTTAGCTGTTACGACAGGCAGCAATACACTTTTGTTTTGTTGCCAGCAATGTTCATGAATAACTTGGGTATCGACTTCGTTGTCGATAGGCATGTACGAAGCAATATTTTTTGCTTGGATAAAACTTGGTGATGTAAATAGTTTTTCTGCAATGATATGCGATGAGTTTTGAATTTGTTGAACGCTTAAATTCTGACGCGCTTGACGACATTTGTTGCGCAATTTTTTCTTTTGAACTGTCATACTAAACCGCTTAATTGGGTTTGGAAGGATCTGAAAAAATAAAGAAGGGTAGTTACCACGGTTAACGCTACAAACGTGTTACCTTGAACCGTAAGGTTCAGGTGGGGAGTATAATGAGTCATTAGGCTTCCCGCTAAAATGCAGGCATGCGCACAAACTTACTATAGATTCCCCGGGGTTTTTAATTAAGGCTCAAGGGATTACCCCGTTGGCATAATCGTATACTGCAGAAAACTACCCAGTTAACCTAGGGTAGTCTATTTTGATTAGTTTGGCAATTATTGAGAACTTTTCAGAAGTGCTGAAACAGAGTTGTTCATATCAGAAAGGCGTTTCGAAACTTCCTGATGTTCTTCTTCTAATTTTTTAAGTTTGATAAGCTCGTAGCTCATATTAAGTGCGGCCATTACGGCAACTCTGTCGGAGCCTATAACGCTACCTTTGTCGCGAATGTCGCGCATTTGATCACTTAGGTATTTGGCGGCATTGTGTAGTAGATGCTCTTCATCTGGATCACAGGCAATTTGATAGCTTTTGTCTAGTATGTTTACGTCGACAGCGACGGGTTTAGCCATAATTTATTGCTCTTCTAATGATTTTAATCGAGCAATCATGCTCTCTACACGCTGTTGAGCGGTATTGTTTTTATGAATTAACTCAGCTTTTTGTGAAGAAAGTTCTTCTTGCTGTTCACGTAGGGATACGTTTTCAACCTGTAATTGCTGGCATAGCTCATGCAATTCGTTAAGTTGCTTGCTAAGAAGTTGAAGCTGATCTAATGGGTTGTACGGTGTATTGTCATTCATAATCCTTATGTTATGCGTGGATAGGGGGTGGGTCAAGTTTTTCGTGAATATATGTTCTCAACTAAGCGGCTTAATTGTTTCACTATGGGGCTATATCATTAACTTAGAAGCAAATATGCAGAACTCTTGATACAATATAACTAAATATTAGAGGGCTTTATGCATTTTACTTACGACCAATTAGATAGTTTTATTCACGATTTACCCATAGCGATGAGTTTGAGCGAGTGCCACGGTGTTTTAACCGGCCTTGTAAGCGCTGGCCAAAAAATTAATCATGAGAATTGGTTTGAGCATGTAATAGGTGACCCTGCAGAAATAGAACATTTATCTAAGGCGAATAAAGACCTTTTGGCTAAGTGGCATGCAGATGTAAGCGAAAAGATTATTGCCGATGATTTAAGTTTTGCTTTGTGCTTACCGCACGATGACGAGCCTTTGAATAAACGCTTAAGCGCATTAGCTGACTGGTGTCATGGTTTTTTGTATGGTTTAGCTGCAAGCGGCGATGTAGATTTTGAGAACCTGCCTCCTGAAGCGACTGAAACAATGGCGGATTTAGGTGAGGTTGGCAAAGTTGATGTGCTGTCTGAATTTGATGATGGTGAGTCGGAGTCAGATTTATTAGAAATTATTGAGTATGTTCGTATGGCGGCATTGTCGCTTTATGATGATATTCAGGCGCAGTTTAAAATTAAGGCGACAACAGACTTTATTAATAAGACTATTCATTAAGTATGCAAGCAACGCAAAAAAAAGAGTATTTACGCCGCCGCCGTGAGTTAATGCGCACGATGGAAGAGGGCGCAATAGCGGTTTTGCCTTCATCTAGTGAGGTAACGCGTAGTAACGATACTTTATTTCCTTTTCGTCAGAACAGCAGCTTTTACTATTTAACCGGTTTTAATGAACCCGATGCCGTACTGGTATTAGTACCTGGGCGTGAGCAAGGTGAATTTATACTGTTCTGCCGTGATCGCGATGCTAAAAAAGAAATGTGGGACGGTAAGCGTATTGGCCCAGAAGGTGCGGTTAATGAGTACGGTGCAGATGACGCATTTCCAATAGATGATATTGACGATATTTTACCGGGACTATTAGAGAACCGTGAACGCCTGTTTTATACCATGGGTAAAAAACCCAGCTTCGATAAAACTTTATTAGACTGGGTAAACCAAGTTAAAGCTAATAAGCGCCAAGGTGTTTCTGCACCGAGTGAAATTGTTGCGCTTGAATATCCTTTGCATGAAATGCGCGTGGTTAAAACCCGTGCTGAAATACAGCTAATGCGCAAAGCGGCAAAAATTTCTTGCGAAGCGCACGAGCGTACGATGAAGGCTTGCAAGCCAGGCATGTTTGAGTACGAGTTAGAAGCCGAAATGCTTTATGTATTTAATCGTTACCAGTCACCACCGGCATACACGAGTATTGTGGGCGGCGGCGCTAATGCCAATGTATTACATTATATAGATAACAACCAAGAGCTACAGGATGGCGACTTGGTATTAATTGATGCGGGTTGCGAGTATGAAAATTACGCGAGTGATATTACGCGCACCTTCCCAGTAAATGGCAAGTTTAGTGATGCTCAGCGTGAGTTATACGAAGTGGTGCTGGAATCTCAGTACGCCGCTATTAAAGCTTGCGAAGAGGGTAATCATTGGAATGATCCTCACGACATGGCAGTTAAGGTTTTAACCAAAGGCTTAATTGACTTAGGCATTTTAAAAGGTTCGCTGCCGGCTTTACTTAAAGACAAAGCTTACCAACCATATTACATGCACCGCACCGGGCACTGGTTAGGTATTGATGTTCATGATGTAGGCGACTACAAAATTGATAACGAGTGGCGTTTACTTGAAAACGGTATGTGTATGACCGTTGAGCCGGGCTTATATATTCCTGCTTCGCGCCAAGTGCCATCGCGTTTTCATAATATAGGTATTCGCATAGAAGATGATGTGGTTGTAACTGCTAAAGGCCCAGACGTACTAACAGAAAGCCTAGCTAAAACGGTTGATGAAATTGAAGCCTTAATGGCAAGTTGATATGAGCGCTGCACAATACGACATAGCTATAGTAGGCGCCGGAATAGTAGGTTGTACAATGGCAGGTTTACTTGGTAAAGCCCAGCCTAATCTAAAAATAGCATTGATCGACAAACAAGAGCCTGCGGCTTTTGACTCTGGATCTGAAATTGACTCACGTGTGTATGCGCTTAATGGAGTTTCTAAGCAATTATTAAGCAGTTTAAGCGAAGGTGTGGCGACTGTATTTAATGAAGACCGAGCTTGTGCTTATAGCAAAATGACAGTTTGGGAAGATGAGCTTGAAAACGCATTATCATTTAATCATGAAGATAGCGATGCAGATGAGCTAGGGCATATTCTTGAGCATAATTATTTGCATCATGCGGTTTATCAATCTATAAAAGATGACCAGCCAAATATTAGTTATATAAAAGAAGCTGTAACAGGTATTGAGATTGATACGGATATTGCGAGTGTAGAATGCAAGAAGCAAACTATAAAGGCTAAGCTCGTGATTGGCGCAGACGGAGCAAATTCACTTGTGCGAAGTTTAGTAGGTATTGATACGGAGAAAGGTACGTATTTGCAGTCGGCTATAGTGGCCAATGTGAAAACAGAAAAGCATCACCAAAATACCGCCTGGCAACGATTTTTGCCTAGTGGGCCTTTAGCCTTGCTGCCCTTAGCAAATGGCGAAAGCTCTATCGTATGGAGTTTGCCACTTACTGAAATTGACAAAAAATGCACTATGCCTGAAGCTGAGTTTTTACGTGACTTAAGTGAGCAAAGCCAAGCTATTCTGGGTGATGCTGTAAAAGTAACGGAACGTCGTCAGTTTCCACTGAGCTTTTTATCTGCAAAGCAATATTGTAAGCCAAGAGTTGCCTTAGTAGGTGATGCGGCTCATGTCGTTCACCCTTTAGCTGGGCAAGGTTTAAACTTAGGCCTGCTCGATGTTAAAATTCTGAGTGAAGTTATAGGTCAGGCCACAAAACAAGGTGCTGATATTGGGCAGTTACATATTATAAAGCGTTATCAAACTCAAAGCCGAAATCACAATAAGGTGATGTTAAGTGCTATGGGTAGTTTAAATAGTTTGTTTTCTAGCTCTAATCCTTGGCTTAAAAGCATCAGGGTTCAAGGTTTACAGTGGGTGAACAAGCTATCACTACTGAAACTTTTTTTTACGAAGCAAGCGATTGGTAAACTTTAAATGTCGTACAATCCTTGCATAATTTATAAAATGTACTATTAGGAGTATATTATGAGTAACATTCCTGCTGAATTATTATATGCAGAAACTCACGAATGGGTTCGCCAGGAAGATGGCTTAGTAGTGATTGGTATTACTGATCATGCGCAGGCCGAATTAGGTGACTTAGTGTTTGTTGAGCTGCCTGAAATTGATTCTGAAGTTACAGAAGGCGATGCAGTTTGTGTTGTTGAATCTGTTAAAGCGGCTTCAGATATCTATACTCCTATTGCAGGAGAGATTGTAGAAGTTAATGAAGAACTGGCAGACGAGCCAGAACTTGTTAACAATGACGCTTATGGTGAAGGGTGGTTGTTTAAAATTAAACCCGAAGACGAAACTATTTTGGAAAGCTTAATGAGCGCTGATGCTTATACTGAGATGTTTGAGCTCGAATAGTTAAGTCATTCTTTCTTTAAGTAAGGATACGAAACAATAGTGGACACGATAAGTAGCAAAAAGAGCTTGTTAAAAAATAAGCGCTTTTTACTTTCTCAACAACTGAGATTACTATACAAGCAACTCCCTTTAACGGGTGTTGTGTGTTTCTTGCTCGCCACATTCTTGGCGGCGATTATGAGTAAAGTGCTGCCTATTTCTTATATTTTAATGGGCTATGCTTGGCTAATTTACTTGTTGGTTACAAAGCTCATAATTTATAAGCAGTATGACCCAGATGAGAACTATAAGCTTGCCGAGTTAAAACGTTTTCTGTATTACCTATATATAGATGTTGCATTAACAGGCTTAAGCTGGAGCGTAGCTATAATCATCATGCTTATGATGGGCATGCCTGAATTGGGTACGTTTAAATACATTGCTATTGCGGCACTTTCTGCAATGACTATCCTCTACGCTATTCATAGATTTGTTTATATTATTTATCAGGTTGCAATCTTGCTGCCTATCGTTGCGTATTTATTTACAGTTGGTCGTGATTTAGAGCAGTTACTCGCTATTTTTATGTGCGTACTGGCATTGGTTGTTTGGGTTTTTTCAAAACAAATGGCAGATGCCCTGCTTAATTCTTTTGAGCTCACATTCGAAAATAGTCAATTATCGCAAGCATTAGAGCAGTCAAATTTAGATTTGCGTGAAGCTAACACTGAGCTGACTTTACTTTCTTCAATAGATGCCTTAACTGAAATATCAAATCGTCGCTTTTTTGAAAATCAATTAACCAATGAAATTTCGCGAGCTAATAGAGAAGAAAAGTCATTGTCTGTGATTATGTTAGACGTAGACTTTTTTAAAGACTATAACGATTTGCTTGGCCATTTAACAGGCGATGAATGTTTGAAGAAGGTAGCTGCGTGCATTAAGGCTACGGTAAAACGGCCGTCTGATCTTGTGGCTAGATTTGGTGGAGAAGAGTTTATTGTTTTGCTTGCCGATACCAATAAAGAAGGCGCAGTTCATATGGCCGACAATATTCGTATGGCTATAGAAGGAATGGAGATTGTGCACCCTAACTCTAGAGTGAGCAAATATGTAACGGCAAGTTTTGGTGTAACAGACATTCCTTTGGGTTATTCAACCACGCGTCATAAGTTATTAACTAAGGTAGATGAAGCTATGTATTTAGCTAAGTCAGATGGCCGAAATAGAGTTTGCTACAAGCCTTTGGTTGAGAGCAATATCGTTGATATTGATAAGTACAAAGATAAAGATAAGAATAATACTTAAATACCGTAGTTTTTCTCACACTCTAAAATTTCATGTTTGTAATGTATGTTGGCCATTATATGGTCAAGCAGTAAAACTGTGCGTCTAGAAAGCTCAGACTCTTTTGTATAATCAGCCGGGGCAATAAAATCGGCTCGGCCTGACTTCATTAGGTTTTTACAAACACTTAATTGGCGTTCTTCATTTTTGTTATATACCGCAATAGCATGACCACCACTTTTTTTGGTTAAAGCCATACTCGGTACGTCAGTCATACCGTCTCCAATATAAATCATATTTTCAAATGGAATAGGGCGGTCTTCTTCAGGCATGTGCTCATTTATGCTTTCGCTTAAATCTTCTTTGCCTTTATTAATTCTAAATAGGTACTGAGTTTTTGTAGTGTCGGTAATCACAATTTTAGGAAAATCGGCAACGCCATCTTTATCAAAGTGATAAGCCGAGGCATACATTTGAGTAAAGTGTTTGCGAATTGAAACGCCATCTAAAATCTCAGCCATACCCGCTGAAATTAAATAATGCTTAATTTCAATGTTGGGACTATGTTGCTTAACATACTGATTAATGTAGTCGAACCAGCCTTCAACACCGGCGAAGTATTGAATTTTATCGGCAAGCTCACGGTAATCTTGCTTTTGAATAGTAATGTTTTTTTCGCGAGCCTTCTCAAGTAGCAGGCGCATGTAAACCAGCATGTTTTCTGAGCTTGTGGCTTTCACTTCAGCTTGAACTTCAGACCAGAATTCTTCGGCTGGAATACCTAGTTTAGGTAGCAGGGTATAGTCCTGCATAGCTTTAGGGGTTAAGGTGCCGTCAAAATCGTATATTAAAGCAATAGTCTCTGGATTTTGATTCATGGCTTGGCCTCTTATTTCCTATCGTTGTAGAACAATACTTTTAATATTGTTATTGGTCAATTTCTTTTGAGCATCGAGCAAAGGTGTTTTAGTCTTATATGGTCC
The DNA here is from genome assembly GCA_964479305.1 of uncultured Gammaproteobacteria bacterium. Classification (GTDB taxonomy): domain Bacteria; phylum Pseudomonadota; class Gammaproteobacteria; order HTCC5015; family HTCC5015; genus JAHDBX01. The sequence goes on from CAYZLE010000051.1 coordinate 7,834, forward strand.
CAACATAACACGGTGCCATATTTTTTCCTTAACTTTAGTTGATTCAATAAAAGCCTGTAAGCCATAAAAGGCCAGTTTGGCTTTAAATTTATCGGCTTGGTTTTTGTCGCCGAAAGAACCAATTTGTAAGTAGTATTTAACATTACTTTTTTGTTCGGTTTGTTTTGGCTGTGCTTGGTTAGGCACTTGATTAGATGCAGG
>CAYZLE010000052.1:0-7975 GCA_964479305.1 uncultured Gammaproteobacteria bacterium
ACATCTGTTCCTATAACAATAATGGCTGGTGGTTTAGCGAGTGTTGTTATTGGTTTTCAGAGCCAACGTATTATTTGTTTGGCTGCGGCAGGTTTAGTGTATTTGCTAGCTGTATTGCTATACCCAATGGAATGGACGGAAACAACTGGTGCGTCTAAGAAGGTCACCATCGTTCAAGGTAGCGTGCCGCAGAATATTAAAATGGACCCTACAAAAATTAATGTGAGTTTGGATACCTACTTAAATTTGACAGCAGCTATTGATGATACTGATATCATTATTTGGCCAGAAACCGCAGTGCCTGATTTTTATATCCGCCAGTTATCGTTCTTAGATTACGTAAAGCCCATAATAGCGGACAAAGGCGCAGTACTCATAACGGGTATTTTTAATTATAATCGTGATGCCGCTCAGTCTTATAATAGCCTTATGTTGTTAGACCCCGCTAATAAGGGAATTGACGATACACAGTTTTATCGTAAGCAACGTTTGGTGCCATTTGGTGAGTATTTGCCATTACGCAACATAATTAATCTGTTTGATGGTTTAGTTAATATGCCTATTGGCGATTTATATCCAGCTAAAGATGTGCAAAAGCCGTTTTCATTGGGCGAGCATAGTATTGGTGCTAACATTTGCTATGAGTCTGCTTATAGTAAAATCTTTAGGCAACAAATTCCGCAAGCCAATTGGTTTGTGAATGTGAGTAATGATGCATGGTTTGGCGGCTCTCTAGCACCGTATCAACACTTAGAAATGCTGCGTTCACGGGCAATTGAAACAGGTCGCCCGATGGTGCGATCAACGAATACTGGTATAAGTGCCTTTATTTCAGATAGAGGGGAAGTTACGCAATCATTAGATTTGAATAAAGTCGGCGTAATTTCACAAAATGTAACAGCTAAAGTAGGCCAAGCACCTTATAATCGTTTCCCTGCTTTTATGATGGTGTTATCACTACTTATTTTACTAAAAGCACTTTATTTTAAAAACACAGGTACATAACTATGGCAACAGTAATTCCAGTCATTTTGTCAGGTGGGTCCGGTACCCGTTTGTGGCCTTTGTCGCGTAAACAGCGCCCTAAGCAGTTTTTGCAAATTTTTCAAGACCAGTCATTGCTGCAACAAACCGTTGCGCGTGCCCAAGCAGTAAGTGCTTGTGAGAATGTGATTGTTGTTGCTAATAATGAACACCGTTTCGTGGTTGCTGAGCAATGTTTAGAACTCGGTGTAGAAAAACCACTTATGTTGTTAGAGCCTGTTGGTCGTAATACAGCGCCTGCTATTGCTTTAGCCGCTTTTGAGGCTGCTAAAATTGATAAAGATGCCGTAATTTACGTTATGCCTTCAGATCACTATATTCCTGAAACAGCTACCTTAAAAGAAAGTTTAGACTTAGCAGTAAAATCGGCAGAAGAAGGTTTCTTGGTAACTTTTGGTATTGCACCATCTGCACCATCTGATGCTTATGGTTATATCCAGGCTAAAACGAAAGGCGTTTCAGATATTGCTAAATTCATCGAAAAACCTGAAATGGCAAAAGCTGAAAAATTAATTGCGGGCGGCGACTGTTACTGGAACAGTGGTATGTTCGTATTTAAAGCTTCGGTTTATTTAAGCGAACTTAAAAAGCATAACGCCGAAATGTATAAAGCAACTGAGCAACTTACAGCTGAGCAAAGCCAAGATATGGACTTTATTCGTTATCCAGAAGACTTATTTGCTAGCTGCCCGGAAGACTCTATCGATTACGCTGTTATGGAAAAAACGAGCCAAGCGAAAGTAGTGCCTTTAGATACTGAATGGAGTGATTTAGGTGCTTGGGATGCCTTGTACGAAGTAGGCGACAAAGATGCTGAAGGTAATGTTGTTCAAGGTGACGCTTTATTATCTAAAACAGCAAACAGTTATGTTCGAACAAATGATCGACTAGTATCGGTTGTGGGTTTAGACAATGTGATTGTTGTTGATACACCAGATGCTGTATTGGTAGCTGATAAAAACCATGCTCAAGATGTTAAGAAAATCGTTGATGAGCTGAAATCAGCAAAACGTCTGGAGGCGACTGAGCATCGTGAAGTTTATCGTCCTTGGGGTAAGTATGATTCAATCGCAAGTGGTGAACGCTTCCAAGTGAAGAAAATTACTGTTTGGCCAGGTGCTCGTTTGTCTTTACAGATGCATCATCACCGCGCTGAGCATTGGATTATCGTTTCAGGTTCGGCCATTGTTGAGCGTGATGACGAAGAATTACTATTATCAGAAAACCAGTCTGTTTACATTCCACTAGGTGCTAAGCATCGCTTAACGAATAAAGGTAAAATTCCTTTAGAGTTAATTGAAGTGCAATCAGGTACATACTTAGGCGAAGACGACATCGTTAGATTTGACGACGTTTATGGCCGTGAAAAAGATTAGAGAGTTTATACAAAACATGCAAGAAAATTATCAAGCTGAGCAGGTAGAAGCTCAGGTACAAGCTGAACCTGTTAACGCAAACCTACATTTTTCTGAGGCTAAAGAAAAATTTTATTGCCTAGCTATGTTCCCATACCCAAGTGGCCGTTTACATATGGGGCACGTTCGTAATTACACAATTGGTGACGTAATAGCTCGCTACCAACGTATGTTGGGTAAAGACGTATTGCAACCAATGGGTTGGGACGCTTTTGGTTTGCCCGCTGAAAATGCGGCACTTAAACATAAACTGCCGCCTGCTGCTTGGACATATGACAATATCAGTCATATGCGTGATCAGCTTAAACGTTTAGGTTTTGCTTACGACTGGGGTCAAGAGCTGGCTACTTGTCACCCTGAATATTACCGATGGGAGCAGTGGTTCTTCATTCAAATGCTTAAAAAAGGCATGGCTTACAAAAAAACAGCTACCGTAAACTGGGATCCAGTTGACCAAACCGTTCTGGCGAATGAGCAGGTTATAGATGGCCGAGGCTGGCGTTCAGGTGCTCTAGTTGAGCGACGTGAAATCCCGCAGTGGTTCTTTAAAATTACTGATTACGCTGAAGAATTGCTTCAAGATATTGATAAATTAGAAGACTGGCCTGACGCCGTTCGTACTATGCAGCGTAACTGGATTGGTAAGTCGCATGGTTTGTCATTCTCGTTTGCAGTTGCTAATTCAGAAGAACGTTTAGAAGTTTATACAACACGCCCTGATACCTTAATGGGTGTCAGTTATGTGGCTGTTGCTTCTGAGCATCCTATCGCTAAACAAGCTGCTGAAAATAATGCTGATATCCAAAGTTTTATCGACGAATGCAAGCAAACTAAAGTTGCTGAAGCCGATATGGCAACAATGGAGAAAAAAGGTATAGCAACAGGGCAATATGCTATTCACCCTGTAACGGGTGAAGAAGTACCTATTTGGATTGCTAACTTTGTATTAATTGAATACGGCAGTGGCGCAGTTATGGCTGTGCCTGCACACGATCAACGTGATTATGAGTTTGCACAAAAATATAAGCTGCCTATTAATCAGGTTATTAATTCTGCTAAAGGCGACGCTGATATTTCTGAAGCGGCTTACACGGAAAAAGGCATACTAGAAAATTCTGGCCAGTTTGACGGCTTAGACTTTGATGCAGCTTTTGATGCAATTAGCGAATTTATGCAAAGTAATAAAATCGGTGAAAAGCAAACTAACTACCGACTACGCGACTGGGGTGTCTCACGTCAGCGTTATTGGGGTACACCTATCCCGATTATTAACTGTGATGACTGTGGTGCAGTACCCGTTCCAGAAGAAGACTTGCCTGTAGTATTGCCTGAAGACGTTGAATTTTCAGGTGTGGGTTCACCTATTAAGAAAATGCCTAGTTTCTACGAAACAACTTGCCCTAAATGTGGCAAGCCGGCGCATCGTGAAACGGATACTTTTGATACCTTTATGGAATCATCATGGTATTTCTCTCGTTTCACTTCTCGTGATTGCAAAACAGCTATGGTTGACTCTGAACAGGCCAACAAATGGTTGCAAGTAGATCAATACATTGGCGGTGTAGAGCATGCCATTTTACATTTACTGTATTCACGTTTTTATCACAAAATGATGCGTGACTTTGGTTTGGTTGAAAGCGATGAGCCATTTAAAGCCTTGTTAACACAAGGTATGGTTTTAAAAGATGGCACTAAAATGTCGAAGTCAAAAGGCAACGTGGTTGATCCACAAGGTTTAATTGATAAATACGGTGCCGATACGGTGCGTTTATTTACCATGTTTGCTGCGCCTCCAGAACAGTCTTTAGAATGGTCTGATGATGGTGTTGACGGTGCCCATCGCTTCTTAAAGCGCTTATGGAAACAAGTTTACGATCACTCAACTCAAGGTTTAATTAACTTAGATGCAGGCTCACTGAAAGACTTGTCCGGTGATGCTAAAAAGCTGCGTTTAAAACTTCATGAAACTATTGCTAAGTGTAGCGATGCAATGGGCAAACGCCATACCTTTAACACTGCTATTGCAAATAACATGGAGCTATTAAACGAAGTGAGTCGATTTGATGCTTTAAGCGATAGCGACAAAGCCGTACGTCAAGAAGCGTTAGAAAGCGTTGTATTGATGTTGTCTCCAATTGTTCCACACATTGCGCAAACTCTATGGAATAATTTAGGCAAAGATAGCGTTATTGTTCAAGCGGCATGGCCGGCTGTTGATGAAACAGCATTGGTGCGTGATAGTATTGAAATGATTGTTCAAGTGAACGGTAAGTTACGTGCGCGAATTGAAGTGCCAGCATCAGCTAGTAAAGATGACTGCGAAGCTGCAGCATTGGCTGATGAGAATGTGCAAAAATTTACGAAAGATCAAACTGTTCGAAAAGTGATTGTAGTACCGAAAAAGTTGGTAAACATTGTTGTATAGAAAGAATAAATTAGGCTTGTTTAGTAGCTGGTCTACTTGGGTCAGCTTATTGATAACTGTATGTTTATTAAGTGCATGCGGTTATCAGTTGCGCGGGCAAGCAGTTAATTTAAGCAATGCAGCAGGTAAAAAAATTTGGATTGAGTCACAGCTTGAAAGAGCTCAGCTCGCCGCATCATTACGCAAGCGCTTATTACAAAACAAAATAAACGTAATAGACGACGTTGATAAGCAAACAGATGCCTCTCAAATTATTGCATTAGATAAATCTACAGTTACAGCTAGAGCCTCGGCTTATGATGCCGAAGGTGATGCGCTTGAATATGAACTGCGTTATCGTTTACTTTTTAAGGTAGATGAAGACGATTATGAATACTCAAGTGTTGAGCGCTACCGTTATAATAAAAACGAACTACTCAGTTCCGACCGGAACAAAGCCGAAGCATTAAAACAACTAGATGAGAATGCTGTAAGTTTTATTTTGCGCAAGCTTTAGCGCAGTTATAAATTAGCTGTGGGCCTTTGTAAATAAAGCCGCTATAAACTTGCACTAAATCAGCACCTAGTTTCATTTTCTCTACTGCATCATTAGCATGGCTAATACCACCAACACCAATTACCGTCATTTCATTTTTTACATTCTTTGCAAAGTGCTCTAGTGCTTTATTTGCAATAGGTAAAACAGGTTTGCCACTTAGACCGCCAGCCTCTTTGGCATGAGGGTTATTTTTCACTGCTTCACGTTCAATTGTTGTATTACTTACAATTACACCATCCACCTTATGCTGTAAAAAAATATCACTCATTTGTGTAATCTGTTCAAGCCCCATGTCCGGTGCTACTTTAACGGTTAAAGGTGTGTATTTTTTATGTTGATCTGAAAGCTCTAATTGGCGCTGTTTAAGTGTGCTAATTAGTTGTGTTAACTCTTCTGTATTTTGTAATTCACGTAAGCCCGGTGTATTTGGGGAAGAGATATTTACTGTAATGTAGTCGGCCGCTAGGTAAGCTTTGTCTAGGCAGTGAATATAGTCATCAATAGCATTTTCATTAGGTGTTAGTTTGTTTTTGCCAATGTTAATACCCAAAACTCGAGAATGTTTTGCATCATTAACTCGCTCTAATAAATAGTCTATGCCTTTATTGTTAAAACCCATGCGGTTAATAATGGCTTCTTCTTTTGCTAGCCTAAATAAACGTGGTCGAGGGTTGCCATCTTGTGCTTTAGGGGTAATCGTTCCGATTTCTAAAAAGCCAAAACCCAGCTTTGACAAGCCATCTATATAGTCGCCATTTTTATCTAAGCCTGCCGCTAGTCCAACGGCATTATCAAATTCTAAGCCCATAGTTTTAACCGGAGCTTTCACCATGGGCTGGCTTATGCAGCGGTGCAAAGGTGTGTTTTTAGTTGCATTTAGCGAAGCTAGGCTCAAGTTATGTGAGTCTTCAGCATCTAAAAGAAAAAGCGCGCGGCGTAGTAGGGGATATAACATAGTCATTTTTTTAGTGGTTTTACTTATTATACCTCTTATAATAGATTATGCGTTTACGATTAGAACAACTTGAGCAACATTTACAAAATCCTCTCCTGCCCGTTTATATAGTCAGTGGTGATGAACCCTTGCAAGTTATGGAAAGTATTGACTTATTACGTCAAAAGGCGAGGTCAGAAGAATACTTGACGCGTGAAATTTTAGAAGTAAGTAGAGACTTTAAATGGTCGTCTCTTACACAGGCTGCATCATCAATGTCTTTATTTGGTGATAGGCGAATTTTAGAGTGCCGGATGCCTACAGCTAAGCCAGGTAAAGAGGGCGGTGCTGCTTTAATAGAGTATTGCGATAATTTGCCCGAAGATACCGTTTTGTTCATTCAAATGGGCAAGGTAGAAAAAGCTAGCCAGAATTCAAAATGGTTTAAGGCGCTTGATAAAGTGGGTGCGGTTATTCAGCTTTGGCCTGTAAGTCACCAACAAATGCCAGGTTGGATAAAACGTAGAGCTAATAGCAAAGGTTTGGTATTACCGCATGACGCTGCTTCATTTTTAGCTGAGCGTGTAGAAGGTAATTTGTTGGCGGCCTCTCAAGAAATTGAAAAACTTTGTTTGCTCTATGCAGACAAAATCTCAAACGGTGAAGCACTTAACCTTTCAGTTGAAGAGTTAGCAAAAGCTGTTTCTAATAGTGCGCGCTATAGTGTCTATGATCTTGTAGATGCCGCATTACAAGGTGAACAAAAGCGAGTAGTGTCTGTACTTAAAGGTTTGCAAGGTGAGGGTGTTGCTGCGCCATTGGTCGCCTGGAGTTTAAGTAATGAAGTGCGCCAATTGCTTAAATTTAGACAAGAAGTTAATCAGGGTAACTCTCCAGAAATGGTATTTAATGCCGTATGGCAAAATCGCCGTGAAATGGTGAAAAATGCGGTTAGGCGTTTGCCAGAAATAAAATTAAAAAGTCTAAGTTCGTCATCAGCCCATATCGATAAAGTGGCGAAGGGTTTTGCTAAGGGTGATGTATGGGACGAGCTGTTAAGTTTAGCCTTACATATAGCAGGTTATGATGATCCCTTGCACGCAAAGGGAACTATCAGCGCATAAACGGTCTATATCTTTAGAAATTTAAAGGTAGAAGCATGCAAAATACAAAACGTAAATTAATTAAAACAGGTGTTTTAGGTTCTATAGCGATTGCTACAGGTGGTGTTTTAACTAAAGCTTTTTCAAAAAACTCAGCTGCAAGTACGCAGCCTAGTTCTGACCTGTCTGCGATTCAGTTAGATAAAAACCCTGATGAGATCATACCTTTTGAGTTAAGTGAGGCGCAGTGGCGTGAACGTTTAGATGATAAGCAGTTTCATGTACTACGCAAAGAAGGTACCGAAAGAGCTTTTACTAGCCCACTAAATGATGAAAAACGTGATGGCGAGTATGTGTGCGCCGGTTGTGGTTTGTTGTTATTCACATCTTCTACTAAGTATGACAGCGGTACTGGCTGGCCAAGTTTTTACGATGGCGAGCTAAAAAATATCGGTACAAGCGTAGATTACAAGTTGCTATATCCGCGTACTGAATACCACTGTAAGCGTTGTGGTG
>CAYZLE010000053.1:0-7863 GCA_964479305.1 uncultured Gammaproteobacteria bacterium
ATTGCCTGACGGTAGTAAACGTTCTTTCGACAAACCTGTTTCTATTCTAGAAGTTGCTCAAGATATTGGTCCTGGCTTAGCTAAAGTAACCCTAGGCGGTTTCTTTGACGGTGCTCGCCACGATGCTAGCGACATAATTGAAAATGATACAGAGCTAACTATTTACACACCTAAAGATGATGATGGCATTGAAATTATTCGCCACTCTTGCGCGCATTTATTAGGCCATGCTTTAAAGCAGCTTTACCCTAGTGCAAAGATGGCTATTGGCCCTACAGTTGATAAAGGTTTTTACTACGATATTGACCTTGAAGAACAGCTGACAGACGATGATTTAGCTAAAATTGAAAAGCGCATGCTGGAATTAGCTAAAACTAGCTACGACGTTGTTAAAAAGAAAGTTACTTGGCAAGAAGCTTATAAAGCCTTCGAAGAACGCGACGAAAGCTATAAATTAGAAATTTTAGATCGTGATGTACCTAAAGATGATCTGCCAGGTTTGTACCATCACGAAGAATACTTAGATATGTGCCGTGGTCCGCACGTGCCGAATATGCGTTTTTGCCAATATTTTAAGCTTATGCGTATATCAGGCGCATACTGGCGCGGTGATTCTGAGAATAAAATGTTGCAACGTATTTACGGCACAGCATGGCCAGATAAAAAGCAACTTAAGCAGCACCTTCAATTTTTAGAGGAAGCGGTTAAACGTGACCATCGTAAAATTGGTAAAACTTTAGATCTATTTCATATGCAGCCAGAAGCGCCGGGTATGGTTTTTTGGCATGACAAAGGTTTTACTTTGTACCGCCAAGTTGAAAACTACATGCGTGCAAAGCTACAAGAAGATAATTATCAAGAAGTGCATACACCACAAGTACTAGATCGTACTTTGTGGGAGAAGTCAGGCCATTGGGATAAATTTGGCGACATGATTTTCTCGACGCATTCTGAAAGCAGAGATTACGCAATTAAGCCAATGAACTGCCCAGGCCATGTGCAAATATTTAATCAAGGCTTACGTAGTTATAGAGAACTGCCTTTGAAAATTGCTGAGTTTGGTGTTGTGCATAGAAACGAACCTTCAGGCACTTTGCACGGCATTATGCGAGCACGACGCTTTGTTCAAGATGATGCGCACGTATTCTGTACCGAAGAACAGATTGAACAAGAAGTGGCAACAATTATCGATTTTGTTTTCCAAATATACAAAGACTTTGGTTTCGATGATGTTGACCTGGCTTTCTCAACTCGTCCAGAGCAACGAGTGGGCAGCGACGAGCTTTGGGATAAAGCAGAAGTGGCTTTAGAGAACTGCTTGAAGAATAAAGATTTAGATTATCGCTTACAACCTGGTGAAGGTGCTTTCTATGGCCCTAAAATTGAATTTACGCTGAAAGATTGTATCGGCCGAAATTGGCAATGTGGTACTATTCAATTAGATTTTTCAATGCCAGGCAGACTTGATGCCGAATATGTTGATGAAGACGGTGAGCGTCAAACACCGGTTATGATTCACCGTGCGATATTGGGTTCACTTGAGCGATTTATCGGTATTTTGATCGAAAATTTCGAAGGCAAGTTTCCTGTATGGTTAGCGCCAACTCAGGCTGTAATTATGAATATTTCGGACGATCAGGCCGAATATGTGCTAAATATTGAAAAAACATTGAAAAACTTAGGATTTAGGGTCAATTCGGACTTGAGAAATGAGAAGATCGGCTTTAAAATCCGCGAGCATACTTTACAACGCATTCCTTACCAATTGGTAGCGGGTAAACGTGAAGTAGAAGAGGGCACTATTGCTGTCCGTACATTGAAAGGTGAAGACCTTGGTTCAATGCCTGTTGAAGCTTTTGTAGAGCTAATGCAGAAAGCTGTAGAGGCTAAGCAGTAACTTTATAATTATTCGGAGGGTGATATAATCGCCGCACAGAAAAAAAACCGTCGTAATGACGAAATTACAGCCGTAGAAGTACGTGTAATTAATGACGAAGGCCAACAACTTGGTATTCAAAAAATAGAAAAAGCCAAACAAATGGCTCGCGAAGTTGAAATGGACTTGGTTGAGATTGTTCCGAATGCTAAGCCGCCCGTATGCCGCATTATGGATTTTGGTAAGTTTAAGTTTGAACTTAACAAAAAAGCGCATCAGGCTAAGAAGAAACAAAAACAGATTCAAGTTAAAGAAATTAAGTTTAGACCCGGTACTGAAAAAGCCGATTACGAAGTTAAATTGCGTAACCTTATAAAATTTTTACAAGGTGGCGATAAAGCAAAAGTTACCATGCGTTTTCGCGGTAGAGAAATGGCTCACCAAGAACTAGGTATGGAATTTTTGAAGCAAATTGAAGAAGATTTAGCTGAATACGGTACTGTTGAGCAACGTCCATTAATGGAAGGTCGCCAAATGGTTATGGTTTTAGGGCCAGTTAAAACAAGCAAATAAGTTTACTATGTACACTCCCGGGCAGGGCATTGCCTGATGTGTACTTTTATCACTCTGTAATATAGGAGAAGAAAATGCCTAAGATGAAAACAACTAGCGGTGCCGCTAAGAGATTTCGCGTGACAGCGTCAGGCAAAATCAAACGAGGAAAATCACATCGTAGTCACATTCTGACTAAGAAAAGCACTAAGCGTAAACGTCACCTTCGTAGTGACACGCAAATGGTTCACGCTGCTGATGTGAAATTAGTTAAACAAATGATGCCGTACGCATAACAGACTGGAGATAAGCAATGCCTAGAGTAAAACGTGGTGTAGTGGCTCGTGCCAGTCACAAGAAAATTCTTAAGAAAGCTAAAGGTTACCGTGGTGCACGTAGTCGTGTTTTACGTGTAGCTAAACAAGCTGTAACTAAAGCTGGTCAGTATGCATATCGCGACAGACGTCAACGTAAGCGTCAGTTCCGTCGTTTATGGATTGTTCGTATTAATGCTGCAGCTCGCCTAAATGGCCTGTCTTACAGTGTTTTCATGAATGGCCTTAAAAAAGCTTCAATCGAAATCGATCGTAAAGTCCTAGCTGACATTGCGGTTAACGATGCAGCTACATTTAGCCAATTGGTTGAGAAATCAAAAGCAGCTAAAGCAGCTTAATAATCTGCAAAAAATTAAGAAGGAAGCTGTTAGGTTGCCGCAAGGTTCTATAGCTTCCTTTTTTTTGTCATAAAAAAAAGGTAAAACCGTGTCTATTGAAGCGATAAAAGAAAAAGCAATAGCTGCTATTTCAGCTGTTACAGATCCTAAAGCCTTGGACGATATTCGAGTTAACTACTTAGGTAAAAAGGGCGAAATTACCGCTCTATTAAAAACCTTAGGTGGTATGGATCCTGAAGAACGCAAAACAGCAGGACAAGAAATTAACCTAGCTAAAGTTGCTGTTCAGCAAGCTATTGAAGCTCGTAAAACAAATTTGCTAGACGCTGAACTTAATGCGCGTTTAGAAAGCGAAAAAATCGATGTGACTCTTCCAGGTCGTTCTGCCTCTATGGGCGGAGAGCATCCTGTATCGAGAACATTAAAGCGTATTCAAGAGATACTATCTGACTTTGGTTTCGAAGTGGCTGATGGCCCTGAAATTGAAGATGAATATCATAATTTCGAAGCACTAAATATTCCAGCTCACCATCCAGCACGTGCCATGCACGATACCTTCTATACTGAAACAGGTCACGTTCTAAGAACACATACCTCGCCAGTGCAAGTTCGCTGCATGGAAAATCAAGAACCGCCTATTCGCATCATAGCGCCGGGTAGGGTGTATCGCTGCGATTCAGACTTAACGCATACACCAATGTTTCATCAGGTTGAAGGCTTATTGGTTGATGAGAACGTTAGCTTTACTGACTTAATGAGCTTACTAAAAGATTTCTTACGTATTTTCTTTGGTCGCGATGACCTGAAGACACGTTTTAGACCATCTTACTTTCCATTTACAGAGCCTTCGTCAGAAGTCGATATTCAATGCGTAATGTGCAACGGTAAAGGTTGCCGAGTTTGTGGTCACACAGGCTGGTTAGAAGTGTTGGGTTGCGGCATGGTAGACGACGAAGTCTTTAAACACGTAAACATTGATACTGAAAAATACACAGGCTATGCCTTTGGTATGGGGGTAGAGCGTTTGGCTATGCTTCGCTACGGTATTAACGATTTACGACTCTTCTTTGAGAATGATGTACGCTTTTTGAAGCAATATCAATAACTTATAAGAATTACTTAATAAATTACATTATAGGCGTGCTGGGATGAAGTTCAGCGAGAACTGGTTAAGAGAATTTGTAGAAACATCAATATCAACTGATACATTGCTTGCGCAATTGAATCAGCTTGGCTTAGAAGTTGATGGTATAGAAAAAGCGGCACCTGAATTCACAGGTATTGTTGTTGCAGAAGTGCTTTCGCTAGAGCCACATCCTGATGCTGACAAACTTCGCGTTTGCCAAGTAAACAAGGGTGACGAAACGGTTCAAATCGTTTGTGGTGCAGCTAATGTTGAAGCAGGTGGTAAATACCCTCTGGCAACCATTGGTGCTGTGTTAGCAACTGAAGACGGCAAAGGCTTTAAAATTAAAAAAGCCAAACTGCGTGGCATTGAGTCATTCGGTATGCTTTGCTCTGAGCAAGAGCTAGGGATTCAAGACTCTGCTGACGGCTTAATGGAACTGCCTTTAGACGCTGAAACAGGTCAGGATATTCGTGACTTTTTAAGCCTAAACGACAATGTTATTGAAGTTGACCTAACACCTAACCGTAGCGACTGCTTCTGTGTTCAAGGTATTGCTCGTGATGTGGCTGCATTAAATAACGAAGCTATAAAGCTAATTGAGCCTCAAGCGCAAAAAGTTTCTATTGATGACCTTGTCGCTGTTGATATTAAAGCTGCTGATATTTGTGGCAAATATGCTGGTCGTGTTATTAAAAACATTAACGCAGCAGCGCAAACACCATTATGGATGCAGGAAAAACTGCGTCGTACCGGTATTAGAAGTTTAGGTCCAGTAGTTGATGTAACAAACTACGTAATGATTGAGCTAGGCCAGCCTATGCATGCTTTCGACTTAGCAAAGCTAGACGGTTCTATTCAAGTTCGCTTAGCGAGCACAAACGAAGAACTAACTTTGCTAGATGGCAGCGAACAAAAACTCGATGATGAAACGCTAGTAATTGCCGATACCAAAAAAGCTTTGGCTATTGCGGGCGTAATGGGTGGTTTAGAGTCTAGCGTGACTACTGAAACAACAGACATACTACTTGAAAGTGCTTTCTTTAAGCCTGAAGCGCTTGCAGGCGTAGCTAGACGCTATGGTTTGCACACTGACTCATCTATGCGCTTTGAGCGTGGAGTAGACCCTCAAGGCCAAGTGGCGGCGCTAGAGCGTGCTACAGAGCTATTATTGAGCATAGTAGGGGGCGAAGTAGCGCCAATTACTGAAGAAGTCGCTAAAGATGTAGTGATTGACGATGTTCCACTGCGCAGTTCACGCATTTCAAGACTATTAGGTTTTGATTTCACCAATGACCAAGTAGAGCAAATTCTAACGGGTCTAGGTATGCAAGTTAAACCAAGTGCGTCGGGGGAAGCAGGTGAGTGGTTGATCGGTGTACCGAGCTACCGTTTTGATATTCGCCGTGAAGCAGACCTTATTGAAGAGCTTGTTCGTATTTATGGCTATGAAAATATCCCAGAAGGCGAATCAAGTTTAAAAGCTGTTGCTAAGAAACGCAGCGAGCTAGAACGCCCAATTGATGCAATTAAGCATGTATTGCATGCGAATAACTATCAAGAAGTTATTTCTTACAGCTTTATCTCTCCTGAGATGCAAGAAATTTGCGACCCTGTTAACTCAGCAGTGAAGTTAAGTAACCCAATTTCATCTGAATTAGGCGTTATGCGTACTAGTTTGCTAGGTGGTTTGGTGAATACGCTCAAACACAACATGAGTCGTCAGGTTAAAAGCTTAAAAATTTATGAAACAGGTTTGCGTTATATCCCTAAAGGCGACGATATTATCCAAGAAAAAGTCTTGGCTGGTCTTTGTTATGGCGACCAGGTTGAAGCGCAATGGTCTGCAAAGCAACGCAAAATAGACTTTTACGATGTGAAAGGTGAGCTGGAGCAAATTTTAGGCGCTAAAGTTAGCTTTGAATTACTCAATGACAGCCCCGTTTTACACCCGGGCCAGAGCGCTAAGGTATTGATTGATAGGGAAGTTGTTGGCTCATTAGGTTTACTACATCCTAAAATTGAATCAAAGTTAGGAATTAATGGCAAAGCCTATTTCTTTGAATTATTGCTAAATCCAATTTTAAAGCAAGATTTGCCGGGTTTTGAGGCCTTATCGCGTTACCAGCAAAACCGCCGTGATATAGCTATAGAAATCGATGAAAGCGTTGAATGGTCTAGTGTTGAGCAGCTTATACGTAGTGCAAATATTGAGATTTTGAAAGATATTCAGCTGTTTGATGTGTATAAGGGCGATAATTTAAAGGATAATCGAAAAAGTTTCGCAATAGGCTTGATTTTACAAGAGTTTTCACGCACTCTTACAGATGAAGACGTAGATTCTGCTGTAAAAAGCATAATTGACCTTCTTGCAAAAGATTTAAATGCGGAATTAAGACAATAAAAGGTCTTAAGTTTGTGTTTTTTATATAGAAATTTAGGTAATTATTGATGGCTTTAACGAAAGCAACCATGGCTGAGTCACTATTTGACGAGCTTGGTTTAAATAAAAGAGAAGCGAAAGAGCTTGTTGAGCTATTTTTCGACGAAGTGAGTCAATCATTAGCCTCAGGTCATGACGTTAAGTTATCTGGCTTTGGAAATTTCACCTTGCGACGCAAAGACCAACGTCCAGGCAGAAACCCGAAGACAGGCGAAGAAATTCCAATTTCTGCGCGAACAGTAGTTACATTTAAACCCGGTCAAAAATTAAAGGCGCGCGTAGAAGCTTATGTTGGAACCAAGTAATAATAACGAATTTGCTGTTATACCTAACAAGCGTTACTTCACTATTGGTGAAGTGAGTGAGCTTTGTGATGTAAAACCGCATGTTTTGCGTTACTGGGAGCAAGAATTTCCACAGCTTAAACCAGTTAAACGACGTGGTAATCGCCGCTATTATCAGCGCCAAGACGTTATTCTTATTCGTCAAATTCGTAGTTTGCTTTACGATCAAGGCTACACAATCAGTGGTGCCAAGGTTCAGCTCGATGGTGACGTTGTAAAAGACGACAACAATCAAAGCCAGCAAGTTATTGCTCAAGTTCGCACAGAACTAGAAGAAATCCTGCAAATCTTAAAGCGCTAAGCTTTTCTCCAATTTAGTATTTCCCGAATCGGAACGTGGCGCAGTCTGGTAGCGCACCACAATGGGGTTGTGGGGGTCGGAGGTTCGAATCCTCTCGTTCCGACCAAGTTTAATCCTTTTATTTCAATTACTTATAATTCTTTTTTAAATTAAATCTAATTTAAATTGTTTGTTTGTTCTCCAACAAGTTTTTGTGACTCTCTAGCATTATCATTTTCTTGTTGACTTAGAGTTAACTCTAAGGAATATACTAGGGCTATGAATACATCATGCTCTCATAAAAAAACTGAAACGCCAGCAGAAAAATACCACTGGCGTGACAAAGCCGTCTGGTGGCAATCCGCTATTAACACTGCGTGGTGCTTATTAGGTTGTGTGATTGGGGATTTTGGTACAATTTTCGCCTTTCAAACTTACGCGCCTAACACTCCCGTATTGCTTGTTATGTCTCTGGCAATAATAAACGGCATTTTAACGAGTATTGCATTAGAAACCTTTATTCTCAGTCGTCAAATGACTGTAAGTAAAGCCTTTAAAACGGCTATAGG
>CAYZLE010000054.1:0-7850 GCA_964479305.1 uncultured Gammaproteobacteria bacterium
TTTATAGATGGGGTAGCTGAGTGCGCTGAAAATGCCGGCTAGAAATATAGTCATTAAGAAGGGTTTGATCATCCATAAAAATAAGCCAGATATCACTACGATCATAATGAGCAAAACGGTGTTGCTAACGCTTGATTGAGATGGCTTATTCATAAATTAGTCTTCTTATATAGATTGATATATTAATGGTCTTTTTCTATTCTACATAAAAAAACCCGCTTAGTAATACTAAGCGGGTTTAATTAGCTAATAGAGTGTTCTATTAGTAGTTATAAGCAGACTCATCATGCTCTGAAATATCCAGACCATTTTGTTCTTGCTCATCACTTACACGTAGGCCGCCAGTTACAAAACCAACAAGCTTTAGAATGATGTAAGTACATACTGCGCACCAAACAATGGTTGCTAATACGCCAATAGTTTGAACTTTTAATTGACCCGCCATAGTAGTAATACCGTCTGCAAAGCCAAAGCCGCCTAAAGACACAGCCGCAAAAACAGCCGCTAGTAGTGTACCGATAATACCACCCACACCATGCACTGGCATTACGTCTAAAGAGTCATCAATTTTTAAAGTATTTTTGATGAAATTCGTTGCTAAATAGCAAACAACACCCGCAATTAAACCAATGCAAATACCACCTAAAGGACCCACAAAGCCAGAAGCTGGAGTAATTGTACCAAGGCCAGCTACCATACCTGTTACTGCGCCTAATACGCTTGGCTTGCCATGACGAATCCACTCACAGATAACCCAAGCAAGAATACCGCCTGCAGCACCAAGGTGAGTAACTAGCATAGCCATAGCTGCACTACCGTTTGCCGCTAGAGCTGAACCGCCATTAAAGCCGAACCAACCAACCCAAAGCATACATGCACCAACAACTGTTAATGTTAGGTTGTGAGGAGGTTTAGGTGTTGTGCCAAAGCCTTTACGCTTACCTAATACTACCGCTGCAACTAAAGCTGCAACACCGGCATTAATATGAACAACTGTACCGCCAGCAAAATCAAATAAACCCATGTCTTGCAGCCAGCCGCCGCCCCATACCCAGTGTGTTACTGGTACGTAAACAATGAAGAACCAAATAACGCTAAATAGAATCATTGAGCTAAATTTCATGCGCTCTGCAAAGCCACCAATAATTAAAGCCGGTGTAATGATTGCAAATGTCATTTGAAATAAGCTGAACGCTGATTCTGGAATAGTGCCTGATAGGGCATCAAGAGTAACACCCGTCATAAATACTTTGCTGAAATCGCCAATAAAGTTATTGCCTTCACCGAAAGCAAGGCTATAACCAACTGCGTACCAAAGAATAGACATGATTGACGCTAAAATAAAGCACTGCATCAATACTGATAACATGTTCTTAGTGCTAACAAGGCCGCCATAGAATAAGGCTAAACCCGGTAAAGTCATAAACAAGACTAATGCCGTTGCTGTCATGACCCAAGCGGTGTCAGCACCGCTAAGTGTGTCTGCTGATGCAGTTACGCTAAACAAAGCTAGCATTAATAAACTTATTATTTTATACATATTTCCCCCTCAGGATATTATTGTTAGCGAGTAAGTATAAAGAGTTTTGCACCAAAAGTGACATGCTATTGCATTATTTTGGTTCTTTTTGAGGCTGTTTTTATTCTATGTTCGGGTATATAAGCTTGTTTAGCTATATTTTGACTTCATATAGTGCGTTTTGGCGCTTATGTATTTGAAGGGTGGGGAAATAGTAGAGGGACAGGGTAAAAAAAAGCCCCTTTAAGAAGGGGCTTTAAGATTAACTAACGATTTCGATTAATTCGATTTCGAAAATCAAAGCGCTGTATGGTGGAATTTGTCCAGCAGCTTGTGCACCGTATGCTAGGTCGTAAGGAATGTATAGCTTCCACTTACTACCTACAGACATAAGTTGAAGTGCTTCAGTCCAACCAGGAATAACGCCACCAACTGGGAATTCAGCAGGCTCACCACGTTTGTAAGAGCTATCAAATTCAGTACCGTCGATTAATGTACCTGCGTAGTGTGTGCGTACTGTTGATGCTGCAGTAGGCTTGTCGCCTTTACCTTCTTCAATAACTTCATACTGAAGGCCTGAGTCTGTTACTACAATGCCGTCTTTCTTTGCGTTATCAGCTAGGTAGTTTTGGCCGTCTACAGCTTTAACTTTAGCTTCTTCTGCTTCTTTTGCCTGCATTTTAGCTGTGATTTCTTTAAATGCTTCGTTAATTTCGTCGCCAGGGATAAGCATGTTCTCATCATTAAAAGCATTTCTAATGCCTTCTAATGCTGCTTCTAGTGAAGCGCCCGGTAAAGTTTGCTTAAGTTGGTCGCCCATTTGAAGGCCTACACCATAAGAAGCTTTTGCTTCGATAGTGCTTAGATCAATATCTGTCATCGGTTTTCCAAGGTTGTATTAATATAAGATGCATAGCTAAAATTGCTAAGCATTAAATAAGTGCACGCATTAAACACTAAAAGTCGCCTAATTACTAGAAAATAGCTGTAAATACGCATAAAACAGTTTAAATGTGCATAAAAAAAGCCCCTGTGAACAGGGGCTTTTTAGTTTTGCTAGCTAAAGGTTTTATTTAACTTTTTTAGCCCATTTGTCAGCAACTTCTTTAGCTGCGTCTTTACCACCTAAGCCAAATGCTAATGCAGCTGCTACAGCTACAGAACCTAGTGTAAAGCCAAATGCCATATTAACAATGTTGTCAGCTAGACCCATTTGACGTAAGCCCATTGCTAGTACTAGGCCTAAAATTGCAAAGCGTGCAATGTTAGCAATACCGGCGTTACCATTTTTAGCAAGCTTGTCGTGAGCTAAAGAGCCTAATACATTACCTATGATAAGGATTAAACCACCCACTAAGATGCCACCGCCAAACTCAAGAACACGAGCAAAGATGTTTGAAATAACATCCATGTTTAGCTTTTCAACAGCAGAGATAGACGCTGTTAGCATTGAGAAGAACATTACCGCGCCACCAATGAATTTTGTTGGAGTGAATGAATCGTTAAATACATTCGCTAAACCAATTTTTTCAGGTAGTTCGTTAATGCCCATACCGTCTAATAAGCCAGTTAGCATGTAAACAACAAACTTAGCAACAAAGTAAGCCACTAATAAAATGATGCCGGCAGCAACAATATTCGGTACAGCGGCCATTAGTTTATTAATCATGTCAGAAGCAGGCTCTGAAATTGCAGGGATATTTAAAATACCTAGAGCAGCAACAACCATTGGTAATAAAATACCACCAAAGATAAATGCGCTACCAAACTTCGATACTTTAATATCATCATTGCCAACGTGCTCAGCAATTTTTTGGTCAGCCTTATTTAAGCCAACGCCTACTAGTTCAGAAACAATCTTAGCTAGTACCCAACCAGCGTAACCGACAACACCAGCACCCACAATATTCGGTAGAGCTGCTGTAAATTCTTTAACCATGTCTTTTAAAGGAGCAAGAACATCAGTTAAGCCAAAGTGCTGAAGCACAGCCATTAGAACGAAAATTGTTAAAATAGCTTTAACAAGTGACTTGATTGGACCAAGTAGGTTGGTGCTTGTAAGGAAGTCTATGCGGCTTAGGGCTTTGCCAATTAAACCAGAAACAAAGCTAGCTGCAATTAAACCAAAAATTAGTATTAATGCGCCAATAACTGCTTGTCCCAATGCGCCAGAAGCTGCAGGGCCTAAAGTATTAGTGATATTTGAGATGAAATCGTTCATTCGAATTTCTCCTGTTTGTAAAGTTATACATATTTATTGTTATGTTCGTTATCGATTATATGTAGTTCTTGGTGGGTATAATGTAAACAATTGTGTACATCTGATGGTTTTTTGAACAAAGCAACTCAGATAGTGTCAACCAATTAGGGTTTAAAACGTTTAAACCATTTAAAATGGTTAAACGTGTATGTTTATTGATTCTGGAGAAAATATGCCTTTGAAATTAAAGACAATTATTGTTTTTGCTGCAATATTAAGCTTGCAGGCTTGTTCTACTGTGCCACGTACAAAAATGAGTGAGAGCTTACAAACTGCCCCTGCTAACAATCTGCAGCTTGCGGAAGTGAGAAATAAACCTGAGTTATATTTTGACACCCTTGTTCGCTGGGGTGGTGATGTACTTAAGTCAGAAGTAGTAAAAGCGGATAATGGTTCAGACTTAATACGTATTGAAGTTTTACAGCGCAAGTTAAATAAAAAAGCGAGACCTCAAAGCTCTAGTGACTCTGACGGCCGCTTTGTGGCTTACTTGCCTAAACCCGAAAATATAACGGGTTCTCTAAAAGATCATTTAATTACCATTAAGGGTAAAGTATCCAGCACAGAAAGCATGCCACTAGGTAAAGACAATGTTGTAACCTTGCCCGTACTAGAGTCAAATGACTTTTACGTGTGGCATCGAAATAACCATGAGTACGAGCATGATAGGCATCATACAAATTGGCGTTTTGGTATAGAGCTAGGGGCTGGCTTGTTATGGTATGGCCACCATTTTTTCAATAACGGTTTTTATTACCGACATGAGCATTATCATCACCAGCATGGTCCTTTTTATCGTCACTAATTATCGACACTAAGGCAATGCTGGTGTTTGCATAAAGGTCAGTTATAATACTTAGTCCTCTGTTTTGGAGGGCTACTTTATTTCTAGAACAACACTTTATCTAGAGCAAAATTTTTATAGAGCAAAACTGTGAATGTAACTCAGCAACAAATTAATACCTTCGTAAAAGATGGTTATCTAGTTATTAGAAACCTACTAGATGCATCTGAGGTACAGCATTTACAAAGCATTACGCAAAAGCACTTGCTAGACAGAGTTAAGCCCTTTGAGTTAGAAGCTGATGTACATTACCCCGGTGCGCCTAGTTCAGTAGATGCAGAAGGCGGGGAAACCATCCGACGCTTGCATAATGCCTATGATCGTCATGCAGTCTATAAAGAGGTGGCGGAAAATCCAGCTATTATTCAGTCAGTTAAAACTTTGCTGAAATCTCAAGATGTCTATTTAAACCCTAATCATCACAATTGCATAATGACGAAGTCGCCAGAGTATAGCTCTAAAACCAACTGGCACCGAGATACTCGTTATTGGAACTTCGATAATAAATACCTCATTAATGCCTGGTTAGCGCTGGGAGAAGAGAAAGAAGAGAACGGCGGTATGTTAATTTTACCGGGCTCTCATCGTTGGGATGTTCAAAACCAACACTTAGATGAAGCGCAATTTTTGAAAGAGAATGAAGCTGCGAATAAAACTCGCTTATCTTTAGCTGAGCATGTTGATTTGCAAGCAGGGGATTGCTTGCTATTTAGTGCCCACTGCTTCCATGCCGCAGGTTCTAATCAAACCCAAAGTAATAAATACTCATTAGTGTTTACCTACCATGGTGAGTCTACAAAGCCATTATCAAACAGTCGTTCAGACTTACAGTCGGCCATTAAAATAACATCACTCTAAATTTGTTTCCTGATAATATACCCGCATTATTAAAATGCTATAACGCAATAGGGGCAGCTTGTGAAATTTAATGTATATGGTTTAGGAAATGCGCTTGTTGACATGGAATATAGTGTCGACGACTCTCAGCTTAAAAGTTTGAATATAGAGAAGGGTCTTATGACTCTAGTAGAGCTAGAGCAGCAGCAGGCCATTATTGAAAAACTCGGTTTAGAAAATGCTAAAAAAGGTAGTGGCGGTTCTGCTGCTAACAGCATGATAGCGCTAGCTAACCTGGGTGGCTCATCATATTACGCATGCTGTGTTGCAAATGATGAACTAGGTGAGTTTTATCTAAAAGACCTTGCTGACGCAGGTGTCGCAAGTCGAAGCAATAATGTCGCTAACTCCAATACAGCTGATCAAACATTGCCTACAGGTACATGTTTGGTAATGGTAAGCCCAGACGCTGAAAGAACAATGAATACCTACTTGGGCGTATCGTCCGCATTCTCCGTTGATGATATCGATATTGGTGCCATTAAACAGTCTGAATATGTATATATAGAAGGTTATTTAGTAACCGGTGAAGGCAGCCGCGAAGCAGCAGTATATGCTCGTGAGCAAGCTGAAAAGTTAGGTGTTAAAACAGCCATGTCATTATCTGATCCTAATATGGTTAGCTTTTTTAAAGAGGGGCTACAAAGCATGATTGGTAAAGGTGTGGATTTATTGTTTGCTAACGAAGATGAAGCTAAAGGAATGGCTGATACTTATGACCTTGAAGCTGCTTTAGCTTATTTGCAAACTATAGCTAAGGATGTAGTAGTGACCTTAGGTGGAGATGGCGCTGTTATTTTAACTGAAGGACGTCGAATAAAAGTAGATGCGGTTAAAGCCGATTTAGTTGACACGAACGGCGCAGGTGATATGTTTGCAGGTACTTATCTGTATGGTATTACTAATGGTTACAGTGCTGAGAAAGCCGCTGAAATGGCATCAAAAACAGCAGCGAAGTTAGTGAGTCAATATGGTGCTCGACTAAGTCAGACTGAAATTAAAGCGGTGATTGATGATGCCTGAGTTAAAGCTCATCGCTTTTTCTTTAAGCTTACCTTTACTATTGGTGTTATTTGGTTTTGTATTTAAAAACAAGCTTAAAAAAATTGCTTTTTTATGTTTTGGTTTAGGTTTTATTGCTGTTTATTTACCGCTAACCGGTTTGTTTGTTACGCCTTTGATGAATAATTGGCAAAGTATACCTCCAATAAGTAATAACCAGATAAGTGAGAATAAACCACAAGTCATCGTTATTCTTACTGGGGCGTATGAAGGTACGTTAGTTGAATATCCTGAAGAAAGAAATGTAAGTTCAGTTTCATTGATGCGGGGGCGGTATGGCGCTGAATTGTCTAGACGGTTTCAACTTCCTGTTGCTGTATTGGGAGGCTTTGTCGACGCTGTTCAAAAATACTCTCTGGCAGACTCAATGAGTAATGTGCTTGAGCAGGAGTTTTTAGTAGAAGTGGCTTATAAAGAAGGTAATAGCCGAACCACAGCAGAAAACGCCAGTAATGCAGCAGGTATGTTAAAAGCGGAAGGTATTTCGTCTGTTATTTTAGTGACTGACGCTATGCATATGCCTCGAGCAGCTCTTGCCTTTCAACGCTATGGTTTTACTGTTACTCCTGCTCCTACTTCATTTATTCATAGTCGTGTTACAGACTTTAGATTTAAATTAATACCGCAAGGGAGATACTGGGTGCAGTTCAAACAATTTTTACATGAAAAAATTGGCTATCATGTTTACGATTTGTATACCCTGCCTAAAGAAGCTAGCGAATAGAGTTTAAGAAGTCTTTAGTTAGCTTTAAAAACTCCGCAGGTTGCTCCGCATGCAGCCAGTGACCCGCTTTTTCTATTGTGGCAAACCGAACATTAGGGAAGTGAGCCTTAAATAATGCAATATGTTCGTCTTTTATATAAGGCGATAGCGCACCTTTAATAACTAAGGCCGGAATGCTAGAACTTTCACCCAAACTAACCGCTTTCGGTACAGCACTAATATCATCATAAGAGCCTTGAATAACAGGCATATTGATTTTCCATTTAATGCCGCTATCGCCTGCCTTACTTAAATTAGTTAGCAAAAATAGACGTACGCCGGTTTCAGGTAATATGTCTTTAACTAGGTCATCAGCTGCTTTCCTAGAGCTTGGTTCTTCAGAATTTATTTTTCCAATTGCTGCAAATACATCTTCATGTCTTGGCGGGTATTGAACAGGTGCTATATCGGCATTAATCAAGGAGATAAAACGTTCAGGGTAGCTTAATGTCGCCTGTATGGCCGTTTTTCCGCCCATCGAGTGACCTAACAAGTGAGCTTCTTG
>CAYZLE010000055.1:0-7835 GCA_964479305.1 uncultured Gammaproteobacteria bacterium
AAAGCTACAAACGATAACTTAATCGTAAGTGCATTGGTTGTAAGCACCAGTAGAAACGAAACCATTACTAATACAAAAGTGACGATTAAAGCTTCTTTTGGGCTAACTTTACCTTGAGGTATTGGACGGTTTTCGGTTCGTTTTACGTGGGCATCAAAGTCACGATCGGCATAGTCATTAATAGCGCAACCGGCGCTTCGCATAAATACCACGCCCAAAACAAAAACGATAAGTACACTTAACTTAGGCAAACCACCTGCCGCAAGCCACAAGGCCCACAGTGCTGGCCATAGCAATAGGTAAATGCCTATTGGCTTATTAAGGCGTGTAAGCAAGGAATATTGGTAAAGTCGATCTCGAATATGAAGAGATTTTTCACTTTGCCATAATCTAATAAGATGAGTTTTAAAAGCTTGAATTTTTGACGCTAAAGTATTTTTTGACATAGAGCCATTCTAACAATTACCCTGCATCACATACAACTTTAAACAAACAAGCCAACTATCTTATAATGACCGGCTTATAAATAACCAGACTCCGCAAAAGACAGCACATCTCCTTCACCTACAATAAAATGATCTAATACACGAATATCAATAAAGCCTAATGCTGATTTCAATATTTGAGTAATGTCTTTGTCTGCCTGACTAGCTCGCGTTAAACCAGACGGATGATTATGCGCAAATATAATTGCTGAGGCATTATGATGAATTGCTTTTTTGACAACCTCACGCGGATGTACAGATGCACTATCTATAGTCCCGACAAAGAGCTCTTCATATTGAATAATATGGTGTTGGTTATCTAAAAATATAGCGGCAAACACCTCATGAGGCTTATCTCTTAAGGCTGCTATTAAATACTCACGGCAATCATTCGGTGAGGTCAGTGACTTTGTCCGCAGCATATCTTGCATTAAATAACGCTTTGCCACTTCCATTACAGCTTGTAGCTGGGCAAACTTTGCTTCACCCAAGCCCTTAGCCTCGCAAAATGCCGTTTTATCGGCTGCAATTAATTGTCGAAGACCGCCAAAATGGCTTAATAATAAACGCGCTAAATCAACTGCCGAATAGCCTTGAGTGCCGGTTCTTAAAAAAATGGCAAGCAGTTCTGCATCAGACAAACTAGCTGCGCCTTTAGACAATAATTTTTCACGCGGCCTTTCATCAGCAGGCCAGTCCTTAATCGCCATATAAATATTCCCTTATTTATTATCGAACTATATTAGCATACAGACCTCTATAGTATTTATTCTCGCTTACATACTTATTTGGTACAATTCGGCTATGACATCTACAAACAACCTACGACAAAAACGTGTTCTACTTGGCGTGACCGGCGGCATTGCTGCATATAAAAGCGCTGAACTCGTAAGACGACTTCAAGATGAAGGCGCTGACGTTCGCATTATCATGACAAAGTCAGCTACTGAGTTTGTAAAACCGCTAACTTTTCAAGCCCTCAGCAGTTACCCTATTCACACTGAACTACTAGACCCTTCAGCTGAAGCGGCAATGGGGCACATTGAATTAGCACGCTGGGCTGATGTTTTTGTTATTGCACCTGCAAGCGCCAATACTATTGCAAAACTAATGCATGGCGAAGCCGATGACTTATTAAGCACAGTGGTACTTGCTTGTCGCGCACCCTTAGTTGTTGTACCAGCTATGAACCAAGCTATGTGGGCAAATGCAGCCACACAAGCCAACATGAAAATTCTACAAGATCGCCAAATCAATATTCTAGGCCCTGACTCTGGCGTTCAGGCATGCGGAGACATTGGCGAAGGCCGTATGCTGTCTGTACCTGACATAGTGACGCAATTAAACGATACATTTTCAAATAAGGCTTTATCGGGCAAGCATGTTGTTATTACAGCCGGCCCAACACGCGAAGCCATTGATCCTGTTCGCTACATAAGCAACCATAGCTCGGGCAAAATGGGTTATGCCCTAGCGCAAGCCGCATTAGAAGCCGGCGCAGCTGTGAGCTTAATTAGTGGACCAACACAACTTACTCCGCCCGAACGTGCTACTACAGTTAATGTAAAGTCAGCCTTAGACATGCACGCCGCTACTTCTGAAGCTTGTAAAGATGCAGATATTTTTATTGCCTGTGCAGCTGTTGCTGATTACCGCCCAGCCGATATTGCTGAAAGCAAAATCAAGAAAAACGATGACACCATGTCAATCTCATTGGTAAAAAACCCTGACATACTTGCTGATATTAGCATCAATAAAACCAGTTTATTTACAGTAGGTTTTGCCGCCGAAACCAATGACATGATTAAACATGCTACCGGCAAACTGGAACGTAAAAATCTAAATATGATTATTGCCAACAAAGTAGGCAGTGGCCTAGCAACCGGCTTTAATAGCGATGAAAATGCAGCTGAGGTTTTATACCAAACAGGCAGCGAAGTTACACAAACTAGCTTCCCGCAAAACAGTAAATCATTACTCGCCAAACAACTTATTTCATTTATTGCAGACAAGGTTTCCGCATGAGCAAACAAAAACTTCAAGTTAAAATTATTGATCCGCGAATTGGTAAAGAAATCCCTTTGCCGGAATACGCAACAGATGGTTCAGCAGGCTTAGACTTACGCGCTTGTTTACCAGCAGAATTTAATGCTGGAAAAACCATAGAGCCAGGCGAAACTTTTTTAATCCCTACGGGAATGGCTATTTATGTAGCCGACCCTTCATTAGCTGCCATTATCCTGCCACGTTCGGGTTTAGGTCATAAACATGGTATTGTGTTGGGCAATCTAGTTGGCTTAATTGACTCTGATTATCAGGGGCAATTATTTGTATCGTGCTGGAACCGTGGTGACACTGCATTTGAAATACAATCTGGTGATCGTATTGCACAACTAGTTATCGTTCCTGTAGTACAAGCCGAGTTTGAAATTGTCGACGACTTTACCGAGACCGACCGCGGCGAAGGTGGATTTGGTTCATCAGGTCGTCATTAAAATTATTATAATTAACTTACCTTTAAAAATTAAAGAGAGAAAGCTATGTCAGTAGATGCAAATATTTTCCGTGCTTACGATATTCGAGGCATTGTTAAAACAGCATTAACACCATCAACCGTTGAGTTAATTGGCAAAGCTTTTGGTAGCCAAGCGCAAGACAAAAACTTAGATAGCGTTTGTGTAGGTTACGATGGCCGTTTAAGTAATACATTACTTCGAGACGCCTTAGTAAAAGGCATTCTTTCTACAGGTTGCGATGTTATCGACATTGGTTTAGTGGCCACACCTATTTTATATTTTGCCACTTACCACTTTAATACTGGCACAGGTATTATGATTACAGGTAGTCATAACCCGCCAGAGTACAATGGTTTAAAAATGATGCTGGGCCAAGACACGCTTCATGGCGAATCAATTCAAGCTTTATACCAACGCATTATTAAAGAAGACTTTGTAAGCGGTGAAGGTAAAGTTCGTACTGAAAATATTATCGATACATATATCGAGCGAATCACCGGCGACGTTAAAGTCAGCAAGCCAATTAAAGTTGCCGTTGATTGTGGTAACGGTGCAGCAGGTGTTGCTGCTGAAAAGTTATTTGATGGGCTTGGCTTAGAGCCAACTTACTTATTCTGCGATGTTGATGGCACTTTCCCAAATCATCACCCAGACCCAAGTAAAGAAGAAAATTTAATTGACCTGCAACAAACCATTAAAGTTGAAGGCTTAGACCTTGGTTTAGCATTTGATGGTGATGGTGACCGTTTAGGCGTAATTGATAAAGACGGCAAAATTATTTGGCCTGACCGCCAAATGATTTTATACGCAGAAGACGTGCTAAGTCGTGCCAAAGGCGAACCGATTATTTATGACGTTAAATGCTCTACTCGCCTTAAAGCGGCTATTAGCAATGCTGGCGGTGTACCAACTATGTCACAAACAGGCCACTCATTAATTAAAGCTAAAATGAAAGAAACCAAAGCACCTCTAGCAGGAGAAATGAGTGGACACATTTTCTTTAAAGAACGTTGGTACGGTTTTGATGATGGTCTATATTGCGCGGCACGCTTATTAGAAATTTTAAGCCAAAGCGAACTATCGCCTACTGAAGTATTTGCGCAAATCCCGGATAGCTTCAGTACTCCTGAACTTAATATTAAATTTGAAGAAGGCGAACATAAGAAGTTTATCGACAAATTCATTGAAGTTTCCAAATTTGATAATGCTGAAGTAATTACTATTGACGGCATTCGAGCTGAATTTGCAGACGGCTGGGGCTTAGTACGTGGCTCAAATACCACCCCATCGCTTGTAATTCGCTTTGAAGCGGACAATGAAGCAGCATTAGAACGCATTAAAGAAGATTTTCGTTCGCAGATGCTCGCAACAGACGCTACAATAACGCTACCTTTTTAATAGCTTATTTAAAATATTATAAATCGAGACTTTAGTGAACAAGAACAGCGCACAACAAACAGCTAGTGTATTAACAGAAGCACTGCCTTACATTCAAAAGTTGAATGGTAAGACTGTAGTCATTAAATTTGGCGGTAACGCTATGGTTGATGAAGAACTACAAAGCAGCTTTGCGCGCGATATTGTTTTACTAAAACAGCTTGGCGTAAACCCTGTTGTTGTTCACGGTGGAGGTCCGCAAATTGGTAGCATGTTAGAAAAACTTAACATTAGCAGCGAATTTGTTAATGGCTTACGGGTTACTAACTCGCAAACCATGAATGTGGTTGAAATGGTACTTGGCGGCACCGTTAATAAACAAATTGTGAGTTTAATTAACAAACATGGTGGCAATGCTATTGGTTTAACCGGTAAAGACGGCAATTTAATTCAAGCCGAGAAAGTCACTATGCAAACCAGTGATGTTCAAAGTGGCGACAAGTCTGAAATTATCGACATGGGTCATACGGGCAATGTGCTAGGTATAAACCCTGAGATTATTAAAACCTTAGAAAATGCTAAATTTATTCCAGTGATTGCACCTATTGGTGTTGGGCAGGATAACTTGTCGTACAACATTAATGCCGACACTGTCGCGGGCAAAGTCGCGTCGGTTCTTTCTGCTGAAAAATTATTACTGCTAACTAATACGCCAGGTATTTTAGATAAGAATGAAAAATTATTAACCGGCCTTAGCCTAAAAGACATTGATGCCTTAGTTGAAGACGGTACAGTCTATGGCGGCATGCTACCGAAAGTTGAGTGTGCAGTTGATGCTGTTCGATCAGGTGTTAAAACCGCTCAAATTATTGATGGGCGTGTACCTCATGCGGTACTCTTAGAATTGCTAACGGATAATGGCGTGGGGACACTTATTCACTTATAAGTGTAAGCTTTACTTTGAAGGTGTAGTCAGTAAATTTTTTGCACGTTCAGTCAAAGTTTCATTTTTAACAGACTCATCCGCTACAACTGGCTTAATACCTTTAAGTTCACGATAACGTTTAAGGTCTGAATTAAATTCTTTTTCCATTTGATAGTACTTAGCCTGTCTCGATGAAACATACTGCTCATTTTTAGCAATTTGTTTTTTAATAGAATCTATTTCTTCAAGCTTGCTATCTGCCACTTTGCCATACCGCTTCATACTATCATCGGCTGAAGCCTGCCTATCCTTTAAGCGCTCTAATATACGAGCACGTTTAGCCTCACTAAACTTAATATCTAAAGAAATTGCTTCAAGGCGATCGTCTCGCGTATGAATCATGTCCTCTTCCGAAGAAAAGGTATCAAGCAAAATTTGATCTTTTGCACGTTTACGTGCCAAGCTAGCTGCTTCTTCCCGGCGTTTTTCCGCTGCTTTTTTCGCTGCTATTTTTTCTTGTGCGCGCTCATCATCTGTTTTATCTCGGGAATAATTCTTTTTAGAAACACCGCTACTATTAAGCTTGTCATGCGCCTGACGCGCCTGACCAGGTGGCAATTTATCAGAGTAATGTATTTTGCCATTAGCATCTTTCCAGCGGTATAGGTCAGCATGCGAGAACATGCTCACACTCATACCTATTAATAAAACTGCTAATAATTTTTTCGACATTTTAAACCCCGTATTTTTTACGGTACTCCAATACTTGTTTTGCATTTTCAGATTGGCCTTTGCCCTCTAAAAACACCATTAAATCATCTAGACCTGCAATGCTTGTCACACTCACGCCTAGGCTTTTCTGCACTTCTTGAACTGCCGACAACTCAGACTGACCTTTCTCTTGGCGATCTAATGAAATCGTCACACCACTCAACTCAGCCTTTGTGCCATCAATTAAACCTGCAGCTTCTCGAATAGCTGTTCCTGCACTGATAACATCATCTACCAGCAGTACTTTGCCCTTTAACTCTGCGCCTACCATACTGCCACCTTCACCGTGTGTTTTAGCCTCTTTACGGTTATAACAATACGGTACATCAATGCCATGTTCAGTCTGTAAAGCAATTGCCACACTGGTAACCAAAGGTATACCTTTATAGGCAGGACCAAAGAGCATATCAAACTCAAGATTAGCATCCATAATAGCTTGCGCATAGTATTGACCTAATAAAGTGGTGGATCTACCCGACGAAAAGTAGCCCGCGTTAAAAAAATATGGGCTAACACGGCCAGATTTGAGTGTAAATTGCCCAAATTTTAATGCGCCTACTTCCAAGGCTAGGCTTAGAAATGACTGTTTATATTCTTGCATCTTAATCACTATTACTTATTGACGTGTTACATTATCATATTAGGCTATTTATCGACAGATACCATTTATTAAATTATGACAGAGCAATTAACTATACGAGAAACCTTAATCGCTTATAAAGACAAGCGACTAGTAACCATATTCTTCTTAGGGTTTATTAGTGGATTCCCTTGGCTGCTCATTGGCTCCGCTATGACTGGCTGGCTAATTGACTCCGGCTTGAGTCGCTCTGCTATTGGCCTATTTGGTTTTATTGCAACCGTGTACGCCTTTAACTTTCTTTGGGCGCCTTTATTAGATTCTGTAAAACTACCATTCTTTAAAAAGTTTGGGCGTCGCCGCTCCTGGATTATTTTAATGCAGCTCATAATATTGGCGCTTGTATTACTGATTAGATTAACGGACCCAAGCAGCAATTTATTTTTAACTGGCGCAATTGCCTTAGGCATTGCTATCGCTTCAGCCACGCAGGACATTGCAATCGATGCCTTTCGTATTGAAGTAATGCATGCGGACGAGCCGGCCAAGATTCCACCCGCATCAGCCATGGCAACATCGGGCTGGTGGACAGGTTATGCCTTAACCGGATCTGCGGCTTTCATTCTTGCTGATCAACCACAGTTCTCTTGGTCAGACATTTATTTATTCTTAAGTCTTGTCGTGATTTTATCGATTGCCTTGCTATTATTTATTAAAGAGCCCCAACGAGAAGAGACTGCAAACAGTTCAACCATTAAGCTTGCCGACACATTCATTCAACCTATCGCTGAGTTTTTCAAACGCAATGGTTTTAAAATTGCCTTAGGCATTCTTGCTTTCATATTTTTATTTAAAATTGGCGAAGCATTTTTAGGCAGAATGTCACTTAAGTTTTACGATGAAATTGGCTTTACTAAAACCGATGTGGGTATTTATTCAAAAATGATCGGCTGGTGGGTCACCATCATATTTTCGATACTAGCGAGTATTATCAATGTAAAGTTCGGTATTGTTAAAGGCTTGTTAATTAGCGGCATTGCTATGGCCGCCTCTAACTTGATGTTCGCTTGGATTGCAGTTGTTGGCCCTAATACTAATTTATTCGCAGCGGCTGTGATTGTAGATGGCTTTACAGCAGGCTTTGCAACGGTGGCTTTTGTATCGTTTATTTCTTACTTAAC
>CAYZLE010000056.1:0-4986 GCA_964479305.1 uncultured Gammaproteobacteria bacterium
GCTGTTGATAAGACTTCAAACACACCTTTATTTAAGCGTAGTACCGACACATCAAAGGTGCCGCCGCCTAAATCAAAAACGACAATACTGCCCTCTTCTTTACTGTCTAAACCATAAGCAATAGCAGCTGCAGTAGGCTCATTAAGCAAGCGCAATACATGTAGACCAGCAAGCTTAGCCGCATCTTTAGTTTCTTGGCGCTGAGCATCATCAAAATACGCTGGCACGGTTATCACTGCCCCATTTAAATCGCCACCTAAAGTGTCTTCCGCTTGCGTGCGTAATGATTTTAATATGCTCGCTGAAACTTCTACTGCGGTAACTGCACCAGAGCGAGTTTTAATGCGTGGAATTTGCGTATCATCTGTTGCTGCTTCAAACTCATAAAGGCTATCTTGCTTAACATCAGATAAACTACGGCCCATTAAACGCTTTACAGAAATAATAGTATTGCTAGCATCGCTTGCAGCCTTGGCTTCAGCTTCGCTACCCACAATTATTTCTCCATTTTCAGCGTAGTGAACAACAGAAGGCATTAAATGTTCGCCTTTTGCATTTTGCAGCGTTTTAGCCACACCACTTTGCACACTAGCTAGCAAAGAGTTAGTCGTACCTAGGTCGATACCTATTGCTAGTTTATGTTCGTGAGGTGCAGTTGATTCACCAGGTTCTGCAATTTGTAGTAAAGCCATATTTACGCCATTAATGCATCTTCTATAGATGCCATTTTTTGTTTTACTTCTTTAGTTAACTTGTCGACAAATTGTAGTTTTCTAATTTGATCGCGTGCGCCTTGTAAATCATTATTCACAAAGTCTGTATTTATATTGTCTATAAATGTTGAATACTCTGACTTAAAACCATCAAGCAGATTATCTAACTCGTCTAAAGCTGAAGCGTCATTCCCAATTTCAGATAGCTTCTCACGCGTTTCCATTTGCTGGATTAAAAATTCCATTGGCATTTTCGTATCTGTTTCTGCATTGATATCGATGCCTTTTAAATTCAATAAATATGTAGCGCGAGCTAAATCATTTGAAAGCGTTTGATAAGCTGCATTAACATGTGTTGCCACTTGCATTGCCAGCATTTTTTGCTGTTGGCTATGGTTAACAAACTTGTCGGGGTGAGTTGTTTTTAAAAAATTTTGTTGTTGTTGTTTCAAGCTAGCCTTGTCTATAACAAAACTAACTTGAAGATCAAAAAGCTCAAAATAATTTTTTTGCAAATAGTTGGAAAGCAACATAGAGATGTTTTTAGCTAAACGGTGAAGCTTTCTCCGCAGCCACACTCATCTTTTACATTAGGGTTGTTAAACTGAAAACCTTCGTTAAGACCTTCTTTAACAAAATCTAATTCCGTACCACCAAGGTAAGACAAACTTTTATCGTCGGCATATAAATTTACACCATGCGATGTAAATACTTTGTCTTCGCTATTAGCTTCGTCTACAAACTCAAGTACATAAGCCATGCCTGAACAACCAGTAGTTTTCACACCTACACGCACACCTAAACCCTTACCGCGTTTAGCCATGTAATTACGTACGTGATCAGCTGCTGCTTCTGTCATTGTTAAAGAAGACATATTAGCTCTCTTTTTTAGCCTTGTAGTCATTCACAGCAGCTTTAATAGCGTCTTCCGCTAAGATAGAGCAGTGAATTTTAACTGGCGGTAAAGCTAGCTCTTCAGCAATAGCACTGTTTTTAATTGCTTGTGCTTCATCAACAGTTTTACCTTTTACCCACTCTGTTACAAGCGAGCTAGATGCAATCGCTGAACCACAACCATAAGTTTTAAATTTAGCGTCTTCAATTACGCCTTCATCACTAACTTTAATTTGCAGCTTCATTACGTCACCACAAGCTGGTGCGCCGACCATACCTGTACCAACGTTATCTTCGTCTTTTTCAAATGAACCAACGTTACGTGGGTTTTCATAATGATCAATTACTTTATCGCTATAAGCCATCTTTTACTCCAAGAAGGAAATATTTTTTCTAAAATTAAATTCTAAATAAGTTACTAGTGAGCAACCCACTCAACAGATTTCAAGTCAACGCCATCTAGGTACATATCCCATAGTGGTGATAAGTCACGTAGTTTAGTTACCGCTTTATGAATAAGTTCAATTGCGTAATCTACTTCTTCAACAGTTGTAAAACGACCCATTGAAAAACGAATTGAGCTGTGTGCTAATTCATCTTCACGCCCTAGTGCGCGTAATACATAGCTTGGCTCTAAGCTAGCTGATGTACATGCTGAACCCGAAGATACCGCTAAATCTTTAAGCGCCATAATTAAGCTTTCGCCTTCAACAAAGTTAAAGCTTACGTTTAAGTTACTTGGCACACGTTGTTCTAAGTCACCGTTTAGGTAAACTTCTTTCATGTCTTTAATGCCATCCCAAAGACGGTCACGCAACATGCGAACTTTTTCGTTATCTTTTTCCATGTCTAGTTTAGCAATGCGATACGCTTCGCCCATACCCACAATTTGGTGAGTCGCTAGCGTACCTGAACGCATGCCGCGCTCATGACCACCGCCGTGAATTTGCGCTTCTAAACGAATACGTGGTTTACGACGTACAAATAAACCACCAATACCTTTAGGGCCATAGACTTTATGCGCTGTTAAAGACATTAAATCCACAGGCAATTCCGCAAGATTAATACTTAGCTTGCCAACGCTTTGCGCTGCATCAACATGAAACAATGTTTTATTAGCGCGGCATAAGTTGCCGATTGCTTCGATGTCTTGAATAACACCAATTTCGTTATTAACGTGCATTACAGATACTAAAACCGTATCTTCACGTAGAGCTGCTTTAAATTTTTCTAAATCAAGCAAGCCATTTGGCTCAGGCTCTAGATAAGTTACTTCAAAACCTTCACGTTCTAGCTGACGCATAGTATCTAAAACAGCTTTATGTTCTGTTTTAACTGTTATTAAGTGCTTACCTTTCTTTTGGTAAAAATGTGCAGCACCTTTAATCGCTAGATTATTTGATTCTGTTGCGCCACTTGTCCAAACGATTTCGCGAGGATCGGCGCCAATGCAATCCGCAACATGGCCGCGAGCGGCTTCTACAGCTTCTTCACTTTCCCAACCAAAGGCGTGAGAACGTGATGCAGGGTTGCCATACACACCCTCTTTCGACATATGCTCTGTCATAACTTTAACGACACGCTCATCAATTGGTGATGTAGCTGAATAATCGAAATAAATAGGTACTTGTATATTTGATGAATTGGACATGCTAACTCTCTACTACTTAATTAAGGTGAGGCTCTCGCCTCGGCGTTGCAAAATAACAGTTTCTTGACGTGCAGCAATGGCTTTAACCGATTGCTTTTTAATTAAATCGCCAAGACTAATATCGTCTAAATAATTTTTGATTTTGTTACTC
This sequence comes from uncultured Gammaproteobacteria bacterium, assembly GCA_964479305.1. Classification (GTDB taxonomy): domain Bacteria; phylum Pseudomonadota; class Gammaproteobacteria; order HTCC5015; family HTCC5015; genus JAHDBX01. Next base: position 3,410 of record CAYZLE010000056.1, read on the forward strand.
AGGTCAGACCAGAGGTCATGTGTAAGGCAGCGCGAGTCTTTTTGGCAGTTTTTACTGCCACTGCAACGCGTGATATCAACATCTTCATCAACCGCAGCAATAATCGACGCAATAGATACTTCATCAGCACATTTTACCAAGCTGTATCCACCGCCTGGGCCACGTGTACTTTCTACTAAGCCATTTTTACGTAAGCGTGAAAATAGTTGTTCAAGGTATGACAATGAAATTTCCTGACGATTTGAAATATCAGACAGGCAAACCGATCCAGCACTTTGCTGAACTGCCAAATCTAACATTGCCGTTACTGCGTAACGACCTTTAGTAGTTAATTTCATATAAAACCCTAATTACCTAAGTGTTTTTAGCCTAATTTCTTAAGCCAAAAAGAATACCTGAGTTATTTGCTTGGGTATTATATATAACCCAGTAAAATAGTCAAGTAAGAAAAGCCTTTGTAAATCTATGTTTCAGACACAAAAAACCCCGGTTCAAAACAATTTTGACCGGGGTCTTTAAGGGCTTTTAAAGCCAAATAAAGCTTAATCTTTTTGCTTTGGTTTACCCACAGCAGCAGACTTTGCACGATCGCGGTGACGATCTTTCTTACGAGGCTTATCGCTTTTCTTCTTACCTGTTGAAAGTGTTTTACGCTTTTTAGGCTTTGGCTTGCCAGAAGTAGAGTTTTCATCACGTCTTGGACGATCACCTCTATCACCCTTATCAGATCGGTCGCCTCTATCTTTACGACCAGAACCATTAGAGTCGTTACGGTCAAAACGTTTGCGTTCTGAACGACCTTCGCCGCCTTTAGACTTTTTGTAGCTACCAGAAGAGTTATTACTGTTAACCAAAGAAATATCTAAACGCTCACCTACAATGCGTACACCTTTAAGCTTAGAGAAAACTTCTTTAGGCATACCTTTTGGCAAATCAACTGTACTGTAGTCGTCTTGAATTTTAATACGGCCGATATCTGTACTGTCTAATCCGGCTTCATTCGCAATAGCGCCCATAATGTTACCAGGCTTCACTTTGTGAGCATGCCCTACTTCAACACGGTAAGTATCTTTGTCATCGTTGTTGTGGTCACGGTTTCTTGAGCCTCTATCGCCCCGGTCGCCCCTATCACCTCGGTCATTACGCCCACGATCGTTTCTATCACCACGATCATCACGAATACGACGAGACTTAGGTGCATCTTTCAATAGCAATGGGTTATCACCTTGAGCTAATTTTGCTAAAGCTGCAGCAATCACAATTGGATCAACTTCGTTTTGCTCTTGGTATTGCTCAACAACGGTTTGGTAGAAAGCGCAATCGGTTGCGATGGTATCCGTAATTTTTTGCTGGAAACGCGCAACACGTTGATCGTTAATATCCTTAGTTGATGGTAGCTCCATCATTTCAATTTTTTGCTTAGTGGCACGCTCAATGCTGCCTAATAAGCGCTTTTCACGCGGTGCAACGAATAAAATCGCATCACCTTTACGACCTGCACGGCCAGTACGACCAATACGGTGAACGTATGACTCGGTGTCATGAGGAATATCGTAGTTAATAACGTGACTAATACG
>CAYZLE010000056.1:4996-7830 GCA_964479305.1 uncultured Gammaproteobacteria bacterium
ATCTAAACCACGGGCTACAACGTCTGTTGCAACCAAGATATCGATTTTGCCTTTTTTAAGCTGATCAACAATTCGCTCACGTTGGTTCTGAGCAATATCGCCATTTAAAGCTGTCGCCGAGAAGCCACGAGCCATTAACTTGTCAGACAGTTCTACTGTTGCGGTTTTAGTACGTACGAAAATAATTGAACCGTCGAAATCTTCGACTTCAAGAATACGGGTTAAAGCATCAAGCTTATGCATACCCGACACAGGCCAGTAGCGCTGTGTAATTGAGCTATTCGTTGTGGTTGTTGACTTAATAGTCACATGCTCTGGGTCTTGCAAGTATTTATCCGCAATTTTGCGAATTTCATTCGGCATTGTCGCCGAGAATAAAGCAATTTGACGCTGCTCAGGAATTTGGTCTAGTACCCATTTAACATCGTCAACAAAACCCATGCGTAGCATTTCATCGGCTTCATCAAGCACTAAAGTTTTAAGTTGATTAACTTTAAGTGTGCCACGACGCATGTGATCCATAACACGGCCCGGCGTACCTACAACAATTTGTGCACCACGGCGCAATTGCTTCAGCTGAATACCGTAGTCTTGACCACCATAAATAGGAATAATGTTAAAGCCTTTCATATGCGAGGCATATTTTTGGAAAGCTTCAGCAACCTGAATAGCGAGTTCACGTGTTGGCGCCAGCACTAATGCTTGCGTGTGGCGTTCATCTACACTGATATTTGATAACAATGGAAGTGCAAAAGCAGCTGTTTTACCCGTTCCTGTTTGAGCCTGACCGAGTACATCTCTTCCTTCTAATAAGAATGGAATTGTAGCCGCTTGAATTGGCGATGGTTTTTCATAACCAACATCATTCAAGGCCTTCATAACCGGTGGTAGTAAATTTAGCTCGGAGAAAAGCATGTCGGCAGGCGCCGACGAGTCCTTAGACTTAGACATATAAACCCTATGTTGTGAGACTAGTTAGCCCACCCATAGGCTGTTTAGTCATAAATTAAGGCGCGAGTATACGCGCTAATCTCCGACATTGGTAGCTAAATATCTTATTGATTTAGTTACAAAAAATTCTATTTTGCTTTTTTCTGAGCTGCTGCAAAAATACCACGGAGAATATTAATTTCTCTTTTCGTTAGGCGAATACGGTTAAAAATACGTCGAACTTGACGTAAAAGCTTCTCAGGATGGTTTGGATCAACGAAATCTAAGTCAACCATCATGCTTTCCGCATGGCCAATCATGCCTTCAAACTCACCCGAAGTTGCAAAGTCACTGTCTTCCTTTTCATTCGGTTCAACTGAAGATAATAAGTTATCGCGTGCAGACGAGTCTTCTTCTAATTCGCGTAAACGCAGTTCGTAACTTAATATTTGTACACACATAGCCAGGTTCAAAGAACCGTAATCAGGGTTTGTGGGTACATTTATCAATGTATGACAAACGTCTAACTCATCATTAGTTAAGCCGTATTTTTCTGTGCCAAACAAAATTGCTACGGGATGTGACTTTGTTTCTTGTTTAATTTGTACAGCCGCTTCACGTGGTTCTACTTGAGGCCATCGCACACGACGCATACGCGCACTGGTTCCCATAACCAAACCACACTCTGCAATTGCTTCTTCAACTGTATCTACAACAACAGCCTTATCTAAAATATCCGTTGCGCCTGAAGCCATAGCAAAGGCTTGTCCATCAGGATAATTTTGTGGCGATACTAAATAAAGCTCTGTTAAACCCATGGTTTTCATTGCCCTAGCCGCTGAACCAATATTGCCAGGGTGTGATGTATTGATTAATACAATACGAATATTATCTTTCATTAAAATCCTCAGATTTCTTGTGCTAAAATAGCGCTTAAATTTATATGGGACTCGCTTCCCGTACTGCTCTTAACCAATGTAGGCCAAAATACAATGCATCCAATGTTAACCATTGCAACTCGTGCTGCCCGTTCAGCCGGTAATATTATCATGCGAAACGCCGATCGTCTTGATCGAGTTAAAGCTGTAGAGAAATCACAAAGCAACGACTTTGTTTCAGACGTGGATAAAGCCGCTGAAGATGACATTATATATACTATTAAGAAGGCCTACCCTACTCACAGCATTCTTGCTGAAGAAAGCGGCGAAGCTGAAGGTACAGATCCTTATCAATGGATTATTGACCCTTTAGATGGCACAACTAACTTCCTACACGGCTTTGGACACTTTAGTGTTTCGATTGCCTTAATGAAAAACAATAAACTTGAAGTTGCTGTTATTTACGACCCTATTCGTGACGAACTATTTACTGCAGAACGTGGCGGCGGCGCACATTTAAATAATCGTCGTATTCGAGTTGCGCCTCGTAAAGAGCTAGACGGTTGCTTAATGGCTACTGGCCTACCTTTCTGCCGCCCTGAGTTTACTGACACTTATCTAAAAACTTTGAAGCCCTTCATGAACCAATGTGCTGGTATTAGACGCGCCGGTTCAGCTGCGCTTGACCTAGCTTATGTTGCCGCCGGCCGTGTTGATGGTTTTTGGGAATTTAATTTAAAGCCTTGGGATATTGCTGCGGGCATTTTGCTTGTTCAAGAAGCTGGTGGCTTAATTACTGACACCGATGGCGGAAGTGATTATTTAAAGTCTGGCAATATTATTGCTGCCAACACTTACCTTCACAAACAAATGCATAAAGAAATTAAGGCTGCGCAGGAAAGCTAGACCCGGAAAGCTAAACTAGAAAAGATAGACCAGAAAAGATAAAGCCCACCTAATTTAAGGCGGGCTTTAACAGTAAAGAAAAGTATGGCGTCCCCAAGGGGATTCGAACCCCTGTTACCG
>CAYZLE010000057.1:0-7817 GCA_964479305.1 uncultured Gammaproteobacteria bacterium
TACCTAAGCGAAAAAGAAATGAAGAAAAAGGGCTTTATAGACGGCTAGTCTCTAGCCTTCACAAAGCAGAATATTGATTCATACGGGCGCTTTAAGCGCCCGTTATTTTATAATTAATTTCGTTTATATGAACAAAACTAAACGCACAGAAATTTTTACGCGCCTGCGCAATGAAAACCCCAACCCAGAAACAGAGCTTAACTATAGCTCTGCATTTGAATTGCTAATTGCGGTAATACTCTCTGCACAAGCAACAGATGTTGGCGTAAATAAAGCCACAGACAAACTCTACCCAGTCGCCAATACAGCTGATGCTATTTACGCGCTCGGCGTTGAGGGTTTAAAAGAATATATCAAAACGATTGGCTTATTTAACAGCAAAGCTGAAAACGTCATTAAAACCTGTAAGATTTTAAGCGACAAATACGACGGCGAAGTGCCAGACACTTTAAATGAATTAGTTGAGCTACCAGGCGTGGGTAGAAAAACCGCTAACGTTGTTTTAAATACGATATTTAGACAGCCGGCCATGGCAGTGGATACACATATATTCAGAGTGTCGAACCGTACAGGTATTGCACCCGGAAAAAATGTTGTTGAAGTAGAAAAGCGTTTGATGAAGTTTATACCCGACGAGTTCATACTTGATGCTCACCACTGGCTAATCCTTCACGGCCGCTACACCTGCGTTGCACGTAAACCGAAATGTGGCTCTTGTTTAATTGAAGACCTATGTGAGTTTAAAAAGAAAACCTCTGATTGATACTGCTAAGCATTAATGCTGTTTAACAAATTCATATACACACAACGAATAACCCCGTAGCTATAGGCTTCACCCAAAGCTTCGTAAACAGGCTTCATTTTCTCACCTTCTTGCGTAGCACCATGGTCAGTTAAGGCATCTTCTATTCTTTTAATATCTTCTTCGCTTTCACTAAGCACATTTTGTAGGCTTAATTTTTTACCACGAATTAACTGGCTTGCATGCGTATAAATAGTGGACTCAGTGACTTCGCGTTGTTTAGCAACTTCGGTAATACTGTAGCCTTGGTTTAGTAACTCAGCCGTTTCTAATGCGCGCGCAGAAATAGTTGTTACACTGGTTTTCTTAAAGGTATTTATCACTGACAAAAATGCATCGGCATATTTTTCTAGCTTAGCCTCACCTACGCCTGACAACAAAGCAAACTGCTGAGCATTAGCCGGCAGGTTTTCGGCCATTTCCATTAATGTACTATCGTGAAAAATTAGATAAGGAGCAACACCTTGTTCTTTTGCCAATTCCGAACGACACTCTCGCAGAGCTTCCCATAGAGCATTTCCAGTTTTCTTTTGGCTCGCTCCACTTTTACGCAAACTCGTTTTTTCAACAACATCTTGTCGGAGTTGAATTTTCTCATTACCTTTCAATAAATCTCGGCAAGTCTCACTGAGTTTTATAGAGTTAAAATTCTGGAAATCGACATTTAAAAAATTACGCGCGATAAGTTGCCTATACACTGATCGCCATTCTTGTTTGCTATGCGTTTTACCGATGCCATAAACACTTAATTTATCGTGTGAAAATTGTTTAATTTTTTCAGTTTTCGCACCTGTAAGCACGTCTATTAAATGGTTCACACCAAAGCGTTGTTCTGTTCGATAAGCGCAACTAATAGCCTTTTGTGCTGCCTCTGTACCATCCCATGTTTCAGCTGGCGTTAAGCACATATCACAGTTGCCACACGGCTCTGGCATGCTGTCATCAAAATACTGCAATAAAGCCTGTCTACGACAACTTGTAATTTCACAAAGGCCCAACATTGATTCTAGTTTTTGATACTCAACACGTTTGTATTCTACATTTTCGCTGTGGCTATTTTGCTGCATCATTTCACGCAGCTTAATAACATCTTCAATACCGTAAACCATCCATGCATTTGCAGGTGCACCATCACGTCCAGCACGACCCGTTTCTTGGTAATAGGCCTCTATACTTTTAGGTAAATCTAGATGCGCAACAAAGCGCACGTCTGGTTTATCAATCCCCATTCCAAATGCGATGGTGGCAACAATAATAATTTTTTCTTCACGTAAGAATCGCTTCTGATGGTGCTCACGCAATTCATGACTTAAGCCTGCATGATATGGCAAGGCTGTAAAGCCTTGCTGGCTTAACCAATCAGCAATACCTTCAGTCTTTTTACGCGACAAACAATACACAATCCCGGCATCGTTCATATGATGCTGTTTTAAAAACTGTAATAGCTGCTGTTTAGCTTGTTGTTTTTGGGTGATTTGATAACGAATGTTAGGGCGATCAAAACCTGCTAAAAATAGTGTAGCTCCCTCTAGGTGAAGTCGCTGAGTAATTTCTAATCGAGTTGGCGCATCAGCTGTTGCTGTAAGAGCAATACGCGGTATGTTTGGAAATAGTTCCGCCAACTTACCCAACAATAAATAATCGGAACGAAAATCATGCCCCCACTGCGAGACGCAATGCGCTTCATCAATAGCAAATAAAGATATAGGTGCTTGCTGTAATAGGTGAACAGTTCTTTGTTGTTTTAAACGTTCAGGTGCTATGTATAAAAGCTGCAACTCACCTTGTCTAAACTGTTCTTCAACCGCACTATTATCTTCATTACTTTGCGTAGAGTTTAAGAAGCCGGCTTTTATACCTAAAAGTTTTAAGGCGTCGACTTGATCTTGCATCAAGGCAATAAGCGGCGACACAACCACTCCACAACCTTCACGTACTATGGCGGGTATTTGATAACAAAGTGATTTACCTCCACCGGTGGGCATAATGACAAAGGCATCTTTACCCTCAACAACAGAATCAATAATAGCGGCTTGTTCGCCTCTAAATTCTGTATAACCGAAAGTGCTTTGTAGTACCTGTTTTGCTTCTAACATTTACTTATTAAGCTTTTTGGTAGTGGTTTGAGACAAGTTCATTCTTATTTCGTCGTGCACATTTTTAGTAATTGGATATTTATACATTAAGGCAACAGCACTTAATTTACAGACAATACAAGGTAAGCCATACATCCAAGCCAATGAACTTAAAGCCTCTGCCGAGTTAGTTTCACCCGCGCTAAAGCCGAGCCACTCCAGCAATGGGAACGCTATTCCTACTGCTAAGGCATAAGCCAATTTTGTTACCGTGCCCCATAGAGCAAAAAATATACCTGGGCGCTTACTTCCGTTTTCAAGAGCATCCCATTCTATTAGGTCACCATTCATTGCTGACGGCAAGGCCAAGTCAGCACCCGTTGCGATGCCCGTACCAATCACTACCAGCATAAATATAGCGGTATCAGCCGAAGATAAAAATGGTGTAGTAATAAAGAAGCAGCAACCCATCACCATGCCAAATGACCATACTTGATGTTTATCCCATTTCTTAGCAAGCTTCACCCACAAAGGTACAGACAAGGCCGCAAATACAAAATAGATAAATAGGTACTGACCTATCTTACCGGGCACTTGCATGATGTGAGTAACATAAAGTAAAAAAAGTGTTGCAGGTATAGCACTACCTACCCCGTTAATTAAAAAGCTAATTAACAAGCGCCTAAATGGTGATGGCTTTTTCAAAAGAGCAAAAGCAGATCTTAGTGCATTGGCTGGCATGTTTACGTCTTTATCATCAGGCACAAAAAGGTAAGCAATTAAGGCCATAATAACCAATAGCACAACAATTATTATCGTGAGTATTTCTAGAGTCCTACGTAAACTGTCATTAGCGTCTGCTGTGGCACCTACTGCGACCTCTGGCTCAGCAGCGCCGCCCAATACGGCAATTAATAACAAAGTACACAGTGTTCCGCTTAAGCCCCAGGCTACGCGTGAACCGCTTATACGGCTGCGCTCATTATAATCAGATGATAATTCTGCTCCCCATGCATTCATGGGAACAATCATCATCGTACCGAACAAATAGATAGCCACTGTCCAGCCAAATAAGTACCATGCGCCCGTATCGGCAGAAGGGTTGAACAGCGCCCAGCAACTTAAACCAATAAATGGCGCGCTAACCAGCATCCAAATTTTACGACGACCGAAATGTTTTGGTGTTTTATCAGATAAGTACCCTACTACTGGATCAGTAAGGGTATCCCAAAGACGAGCGGCCAAAAGAATAAGGCCGACTGTTGTTAGATCTAAACTGGTAACTTGAGCATACAAAGTGGGGATAATCACTTGCAGCACTAAAAAGGCAGCAGCTAGTGGGAAGGCGATACCACTATAGGCAGCTAAAATACCCTTTGGCACTCTATCTGAATACATAAAAACCTAAATACATAAATGCCCTTTAAACCAAGTTAAGAAGTGCTTAGCATCATACAGAAAAACGACGCAAGTTTAGACTAAAGGTACTCCATAGCTTGAAGTACCTTTGTTTATATTTGGCTTTATTTTAGGCTTAAGAATTAGTTAAACGGTTAAACAAGCTATCTGTTTTTTTACTATCAAAAATCAACAGTATTATTGATGCTAAGAATATCCCGCAAGCCATTACAAATAAAATGCCGCCATCGTTACCAACAACTTTACCTGCTTCAAAAACAGGTTGCGCTATACCCAAAGGTGTAAATAGGTGGAAGAAAATAGCGCCTGTAATAATACCCAAACTCATCAAAGCACCAAGAGCATGAGTAGGCTTAACCAACAATAAAACTACCGCAACAAGCTCCGCCACACCAATCATATAACCGCCATACTGGCCAAACCAGGCCATACCAGACCAGTCAGCCAAAGTGCCAAATATATGCTGAGTCTCTAAAGAATTTGAAAACTTAAAGAATAACGACTGTAAAAACACAAACGCTATATAAATAACCAATGCCCACTTAATCTTATTTTGCATGCTGCACCATCCCTTTTTATTAATTGTTGAACTAATACTCTGTCTACTCATCATACGATAAGTTCAAATTATGCACTATATAATTAAGCTAATCCTTTTAACTTATATTTACACGAAGTATTCCGCCAGTTCGTGTAAAATTCACCGATGCAATATTTACCAGCCCTACTAAAAACTGTAAGAGCTTCAGCTATCGCTTTTACAGTGACACAACTGCTGACTACAAGCGTATTTGCTAGTGGGCACTTAGCAGCTGGCAGCTGGCAATTTTGCTCAGAGAATGAGCATAGCCCATCTTATTCAAACACTCAAAATATAGATATTGATCGACCTAGCGGCGACCGTATAAATTTAAGCGCCGATATTCTAAGCGCGGGCCCAGACGAACTCATTCTTAATGGCAATGTAAAGGTCAGTCGTGCCAATGATTCCTTGAGAGCCGACCAAGTTATCGTGAACAAAGCAACGAATACACTTGAAGCTAAGGGCAACCTTGTCCACCAGCAAAACCTAATTCAAACGCGTGCTAACTCAGCTAAGTTAGACCAAAAAAGTGATGCGGGCACTTTTCTTAATGCCGAAGTATTTAATGACGAAAATCATTCTACTGTTCAGGCCGATGAAGTTACGCAAATTAACAAAAATGAAAGACTGCTCAAAAACATTAGCTACACCACTTGCCAACCAGAAACACCCTACTGGCAAATACGTGCTAAAAATTTAACGCTAAACCAAGAAACGGGTCGGGGTTTAGCTCGTAATACGCAATTACGTTTATTTGGCGTACCGATCATGTATTTGCCAATTTTAAGTTTCCCTATTGATGACCGACGTGCAAGTGGTTTTCTGTACCCCAGCTTTGCCAATTCAAATTTAAGCGGCTCAGAAATATCGGTACCGTGGTACTGGAATATTGCACCGCAAGCTGATGCAACTTTCACTGGTCGCTCAATGAGCCAACGTGGCTTTCAACTCAACAGTGAATGGCGCAGAATTACCGAATCAACGAGTACTTTGTTTCACACAGAGTATATTGATGACCGTGAGTTTGGAGACGAGCGTACTTTTTACCACCTTAAGTTCACAGGCGAAATAAATTCACATTGGCGTACAGCCTTAACCAGCTATCAATTGCAAGACCCAGAACATTTAAATGACTTAGAAAGCAGTTTCGACACCAGTGATAACTACCTAAAACGAACTGCCTCGCTAACTAGTAAAGGCCTACCATGGCAAATGACTTTACTCGTACAGGATTATGAGTTTGCCGATAAAAATGCAAATAGTACTGACGAACCTTTTGAACTTATGCCTAGGTTAATAGCTAGCCGTAGAGCTGATTTTAGAAACGGCATTACAGGCTCTTTCCTAACAGAGCATACCGACTTCGCGCACAAAGTTAGAACTGACACTGGTATACGCTGGGCCAACGAAGCCAGTATAGAAAAATTTTGGGGTAACAGTGCATGGTATGTAAAACCTAAAATAAACGCACGCCATACTCAATACGACAACGATGACGGCTCAAAAAACACATTTAGCATTGCGGCAACCAGCATAGATAGTGGCTTATTTTTTGATCGCTACACATCAAGTATTAAACAAACTTTAGAACCGCGTTTATTTATATTATCTGCACCTTATAAAGACCAGAGTGATTTGCCGAACTTTGACAGCAGTGTCGCGACCGAGAGCTATTCGCAAATCTTCAAACCGAACCGTTTCATTGGCAAAGATCGCTTCGGCGATAGCCAGTCGGCCACACTGGGCTTAACTAGCCGCGTTAGCTCTTTAGCTTCAGGCCGTGAAATTCTGAGACTACGTGGTGCTCAGCGCTTCAATTTCAAAGATCGCCGAGTAGGCGAAAGCGGAACAATCAACGATGACGACAAAACATCTAACCTTTATGCCGAACTAGATTGGTACGTCACACCGAAATGGCATGTGAGCCAAGATCTAACCTGGCAAGACAGCCAAAACGGCACACGAGACAGCCGTTTTAGCCTACAATACCGTGCAGACAACGACCATTTACTCAATTTATCTTATCGCTATGATGATGATTTAATTGAACAAATTGATGCAAATGGCCGCTGGCGCGTAAATAATAACTGGGCTGTTTTCGGCAAGTACTTATACGACAATAGAAACCGTCAAAACATTCATCGTTTTGGTGGCGTCGAATATGAAAATTGCTGTTTAGCCTTTAGAGTGGTCAAACAAACGTTATTAGAAAACGGCATTGAAGAGCAAGCATTATATTTGCAGCTGTCACTGAAAGGCTTATCAACCGCCGGCACACTCAAACCCACGATTAAAGATGGGATAAGTGGCTACACTGATACTTTTGAGTAAGACCAATTAGCTTCCTAACCAAGCTTACAGAGGGAATTTTTTATTAATTACTCGGTCTCACTTTTACAAACATGATAAAACTAGATAACTATTTGATATAAAACAGACAACTATGAAATTAACACACTTATTCTTACTTACACTTTGCTCATTAGCACTACCTTTAACAAGTACAGCACAAACCCAGCTTTTAGATAAAATAGCCGTTGTGGTTAATAGCAGTGTGATTACTGAGCTGCAAGTACAAAAAGAAATCAACAGACTAGTATCCAGCCAGAATCAAGCTGGCCAACTATCACCTGCTGCTATTCGCACGGGTGTTATCAACAAACTAATCGAAGATGAGCTTCAAATTCAAGAAGCCAAAAAACGTAAAATTAAAGTCGATAATATCGCCCTTAACCGCGAAATCGACAACATTGCGAAACAACGTGGTTTATCTACATTTGAATTTTATGACGCCGTAACCAAACAAGGTGTTTCATACTTTGAGTTTCGCAAGCAAGTACGCCAGCAAATGATTAATAAAAGACTTATCTCTGGTGTTATTCGTAGCCGTGTGAAAATTAATCCGCAAGAAATGACTGACTATTTAAATAGCGAGCTA
>CAYZLE010000058.1:0-7794 GCA_964479305.1 uncultured Gammaproteobacteria bacterium
GGGTAGCCTGATATTGTCTTTATAACCTAAGACAAGGCTTGTTGTTGAAATTCTATCTGAGTCACCAGAACCATTTATATTATCTATGCTTCTATATGAAATACCGCCATCAACATACACTTTAGCTTGCGCAACAGGCGACACTAAAAGGCTAGATAGCAACAGCAATGCAGGAATAATTCGTAGTGTTTTCATGACAATTTTACCTTGTTAGTTCTTTTACAAGTATAATCAAATACCATTCAAAATATTAATTTAATTACATATATGTCCGATTCTTTAATGGCAAATAGATTTCGCAGTTTCTTACCGGTTATTGTCGATGTTGAAACAGGTGGTTTTAACCACCAAACTGACGCATTGTTAGAAATTGCAGCTGTTTTCATTAAAATTGATGAACAAGGCCGTTTTTCACCTGATTTCACCGTTTCTACACACGTTGATGCATTTGAAGGTGCCAACATAGAACCCGCTGCATTAGCAGTAACCGGCATTGACCCTGATTCACCATTACGTGGCGCTATCCCAGAGCGCGCCGCATTAGATTTAATATTTAAAGCTGTTCGCACAGCAATTAAAGCCAACGACTGTAGCCGTGCAATTTTAGTTGGGCATAATGCGCCATTCGACCTAAATTTTGTTAACGCTGCTTCAGAACGTTGCAATATTAAACGTAACCCTTTCCACCCATTTAGCACATTTGATACAGTTACTTTAGGTGGTCTAGCCTACGGTCAAACCGTATTAGCCAAAGCCGCAGAGGCTGCTGGAATTGAATGGGATACTGATGCAGCCCACTCTGCAATATACGATGCCGAAAAAACAGCTGAACTATTTTGCATAATCGCTAACAAATGGGATAGACAGTTTTTATTAACATAAGTTTAAAATCACAAAAGCAATTCCACGCTAGAATAAGCTAAACATTTACAATATCAACAGCCACTAAAGGAAACCGCATGTCATTTACATTACCTCCTCTACCTTACGCAGACGACGCTTTAGCTCCTCATATTTCTGCTGAAACTATTTCTTTCCATTACGGCAAACATCATGCTTCTTATGTTGCAAAGTTAAACGGCCTTGTAGAAGGCACAGCCTTTGCCGATAAATCTTTAGAAGAAATTGTGACAACATCTGAAGGCGGCATGTTTAATAACGCTGCTCAAATTTGGAACCATACATTTTATTGGAACGGCCTTTCACCTCAAGGTGGCGGCGAAGCATCTGGCGATATTTCTGATGCAATCAAATCAACATGGGGCTCTTTTGCAGACTTTAAAGACGCTATGAGTGCAGCAGCAGCTGGTAACTTTGGCTCAGGCTGGACTTGGTTAGTACAAAACAAATCAGGCGACTTAGAAATTGTTAATACTAGCAATGCAGGCTGCCCTCTTACTGACGGCCTCACACCTATACTAACAATTGATGTTTGGGAGCACGCATACTATGTTGACTACCGTAATGCTCGCCCACAATACATTGAAGCTTTTTGGGCTTTAGTAAACTGGGATTTTGCAAACGCAAACTTTTCAGCTTAAGGTTTAAAGTTAACTAAGCTCAATAAAAAAGCCGGGTTAGTAACCCGGCCTTTTTGTTTAAATCTTTATCGCTTCTGCGGAAACCGGTGAGCCCCACAAACGGCTTAAGGTTTGGTCATCTTTTTGAGTGGAATAAAAGCTTACACTGCCTCGATCTGCACCCCTGCTTAATACTCCGCTTCGCAGAATACCGTTCGCATCTAAACGTCGGTGCAACTCTTTAGCAATGGCTTCACCAGAATCCACAAAACTAATATCAGCCGGCATTATTTTCTGCATAGCCTCTTTCGCAAAAGGATAATGCGTACAACCTAAAACAACCGTATCGACTTCTTGCTCTTCAAGCTGCTTTAAATAACTTTTTAATAAGGCCTTAAACTCTGGTTCGTCTTGCTTACCATGCTCAATAAAATCAGCAATACCGCAGCAAGCCACATCGGTAATATTTACCATGCCAGAAAACTGTGATTTTAAGCGTTTGTACTTTTCACTTTGAAGGGTATGTTGAGTCGCAAGCACACCAATATTTTTTGCTTTACTAAAAGACACTGCCGGTTTAACAGCAGGTTCAACGCCAATAATAGGCAAGCTATATTGCTCACGAAGCATTGCTACCGCAGCAGATGTTGCCGTATTGCAAGCAACCACAATCGCTTTAACTGGTTTTTTAATTAGAAATTTAGCAATAGCATCAACGCGTTCACGAATAAATTCTTCGCTTTGATCACCATAAGGCGTATAAGCCGAATCAGCCACATACACATAGTTTTCTTGAGGCATCATCGCTTGAATTTCATGAAGAACTGAAATGCCGCCAATGCCAGAATCGAAAATACCAACGGGATAATCTCCCGGTGAGACTTTTGGAGCTGAATTCATTTTGAGTGAATGACTATTCGGCATATTGAGAATTAGCTAATTTTATAAGCACACCTAATCAGAAAAATTTTTGACTGATTAGGCATGACTATCAATTGCTATATTAGCTTGCTTCTGAAGAACCAGCAGCAGCTTTAATTAAAGGCTCTAGTTGACCCGCTTCATGCATTTCAACACAAATATCACAACCACCCACTAACTCGCCTTTAATAAATAACTGCGGGAATGTTGGCCAGTCTGAATACTTATGCATATTCGCGCGAATATCTTGGTCCATTAAAATATTTACAAAAGCGAACTCTTGACCATACGACTTTAAAATATCAATCGTACGTGCTGAAAAGCCACAACTTGGAAACTGTGGTGTACCTTTCATATAAATAATTACAGGATTTTCTTCTACTTGTTGCTTAATGCGCTCGATGACTTCCATCAAATAACCTCTGAACTGACGGTAATAAAAGCCCATTTTACCTTTTTTACCTCGTCTTTATTCATTAATTAGCCGCATTTTTAATGTTTATACTACAAAAGCTGTCTAAATCAGATAAAATTGCTCTCCCATGAGTTTGTTAACTCATTACTACATTTATAACCTGAGGGGGTTCACCATGCTTTTAATAGATTTCATCGTTAGATGGGCACATTTACTTTTCGGTATCACTTGGATTGGTATGCTGTATTACTTTAACTTTGTTCAAGGCGGTTACTTTAAGTCTGCTTCAAAAGACGCACTAGCAGATGCTAAAGCTAAACTAGCACCAAGTGCTTTATGGTGGTTCCGTTGGGGCGCTATGTTCACATTCATCACAGGTCTTTACCTGCTAGCTGTCATTGGTAAAAATAACCAAATGAACGATTACATTATCTATGCTGCCTTAATGGGCACATTCATGTTTATGAATGTTTGGATGATTATTTGGCCAAAACAAAAAATTGCTTTAGGCATGGTTGAAGGCGACGCAGCAGCAGCTGGTGCAAAAGCACTACTAGCTTCACGCACAAACGTATTGTTCTCAGGCCCTATGGCTTTCGGTATGTTAGCAGGCGCTCACCTACCAGCA
Source organism: uncultured Gammaproteobacteria bacterium (assembly GCA_964479305.1). GTDB lineage: Bacteria > Pseudomonadota > Gammaproteobacteria > HTCC5015 > HTCC5015 > JAHDBX01. The sequence continues at coordinate 3,485 of CAYZLE010000058.1, forward strand.
TACGGTACAGGCGTTGGTGGTACAGACTTAATTATTGTACTTGCTCTAACAATTGCACTTTGGTTAAACGGCTTATTCGGTAAACAAGGCCCGTTAACAACAGTAAAAGGCGTTATCACAAGCAGCTTAGTTTTAACGGCTGTAATTGTAGCGGTTTTACAACTCGTTTAAATTAAACGGCTAAAAAGCTCCTTATTCCATAAATAAAGAGCTTTTTTGCTTAACTTTTACGTAGAAAGGCGTAAAATTAAGCAAACAAAAACAACTTAATGGCAGCTTTATAGCTGCCATTTTTTATTATTGGCGACACTATGACAAACACAATGCAAACATATGCACGGTTTCCCGTTAGTTTTACTAAAGGTGAAGGCGTATACTTAACCGACACAAAAGGTGACAGCTATTTAGATGCACTTGGCGGTATTGCTGTGTGCGCACTAGGTCATAGCCACCCTGATATTGCCAAGGCAATTGCGGACCAAGCTAGCACGCTTACCCACACATCGAACCTATATGGCATTGATTTACAAGATAAGCTTTCAAAAAAATTAGCTGAGATTTCAGGTTTAGAAACTACCTTCTTTGCTAATTCTGGAGCAGAAGCAAACGAAGCGGCGATCAAGCTCGCTAAAATGTGGGCTTATAAAAAAGGCGTAATCAACCCGATTATTATCACCATGAATGGCGCCTTCCACGGTAGAACCATGGGTACATTATCGGCCACACCCAAAAAAGCTATTCAAAAAGGCTTCGAGCCTTTATTGCCTAATTTTATTCATATCGACTATGACGATATAAGCCAAGTTAAAGAAGCGCTTTTAGAGCATGATAATGTTTGCGCCGTTATGCTTGAACCTATTCAAGGCGAGAACGGTGTCGTTGTGCCAGAAGAAGGTTATTTAGAAGCTATACGTTTTTTATGTGACCAAAATGACGCGCTTATGATTTGCGATGAAGTACAAACAGGCATAGGCAGAACAGGCAAATGGTTTGCCTATCAGCATGAAAACATACTTCCAGATATTGTCACCTCTGCAAAAGCATTAGGCAACGGTATGCCAATTGGTGCCTGTATCGCTGGCAAAAAAGTATCAGACACATTAGGCCCAGGTTCGCATGGTTCTACTTTTGGTGGTAACCCACTCGCTTGTAGAGCAGCTTTAGAAGTAATTGATGTTATAGAAAAACAAAAGCTTATTACAAGAGCTGATGAAATTGGCCAATACCTACTTACACAGCTAGATGAAAAGTTAGCTGACAATGACAGTGTCATTGAAATTAGAGGCATGGGCTGCATGATCGGTATCGAATTTGATGAAGACTGTAGCTTTGCAGTACAAGAAGCTCTAAATCAAAAATTATTATTACTTGTGTCATCTCAAACTACACTTAGACTCTTACCTGCTTATATAACAAGTAATGAAGAACTCGATAAAATTATCGATGTTGTTGTTAACATCGCCAATAAAATTCAGGAACAATAATGTCTCAGGTTAAACATTTTTTAAGCCTTTTTGACTTAAGCTCTACAGAGTTAAATGACTTAATAAAGCGCGCTATCGAACTTAAAGCTATTCAAAAGAGTGGTAAGTTACATACGCCTTTACAAAATAAAGTACTCGCTATGATTTTTGAAAAATCATCTACACGTACACGCCTATCTTTTGAAGCTGGTATGGTACAACTTGGTGGGCATTCTATTTTCATGTCACCACAAGATACTCAAATTGGTCGCGGTGAACCTATCGAAGATACAGCACGTGTTACTTCAAGCATGGTTGATGGCATTATGATTCGTACTTTTGAACACTCTAAAGCTGAAACATTGGCTAAGTACTCATCTGTTCCAGTTATTAATGGCCTTACAGACCTGAATCACCCTTGCCAGTTATTAGCTGACATGCAAACTTTCCTTGAAGCACGCGGCAGCATTAAAGGTGCAACCGTTGCTTGGATTGGTGATGGTAACAATATGTGCCACTCTTATATTAATGCAGCGCAGCAGTTTGGCTTTACACTAAACATAGCCTGCCCTGTTGGTTACGAGCCGAGCCAAGAAGTTCTTGATAACTCAAGCGGCAAAGTTAATATATTCAATGACCCAGAACAAGCCAGTAAAGATGCTGACCTGATTAGCACAGACGTTTGGGCTAGCATGGGTAGTGAGAGTGAACAAAACATAAGAATGAATGCATTCTCTGACTTCCAAGTTAATACCGGCATCATGCAGAATGCTGATAATGATGCTGTCTTCCTACATTGCCTACCTGCACATAGAGGCGAAGAAGTTAGCGCCGATGTAATTGATGGCAAACAAAGCCTGGTTTGGGACCAAGCGGAAAATCGTTTGCATGCTCAAAAGGCATTACTTGAATTATTATTAAGTGATTAATAAATAATTCTAGTTTAAACTAAAAGAGCCGCTTATTAAGCGGCTCTTTTTTTGCTGAAATAATTAAACTATCTATTTATCGCTTGGTTTTTTCATCATTATTTTTACTTTCACGTTTTGCTTCGCGTTTTTCTTCAAGATCCATCTCAACTTGTAAAATTTTATCTGAACCATCACTAATAAAATCAATGGGTGTCGCTTCAGGAGGATCACGTAACTCTGCCAATATGTAATGGCGAATAATTTTATAAGCACTACCAGCAGAAGATAAACCCCAAGCCAAAACCAAAACAGCTACAACTGTCCAAATAACAATATAGTTTGGTGCTAGAAAATTAGCGATAACTAGAAGAGACAATACAGAAATAATTAGAATAGCTACTCGTTTAAATATTCGTTTTATATATAAATCTAATTTTTCCTCAGTATCTAAACCAGACTCTTTTAGTATGCCAACTAAATGTGCATAGTTTCTTTTGTACTTATTCAGCTTAGCTGAAAACATAAACTACCTCTTAAATAAAAACGAACTTAAATAGTGTGAAGAACAAAATAGCTAAACCAGCACCTGCAGGCAAAGTAACAACCCAAGATACAAAAATATTGCCCACTAACTTCACATTAATTGCCCCAACACCTCTTGCAAGACCAACGCCTAAAACAGCACCTACTAGAGTATGTGTTGTAGATATTGGCAAACCTAAGGTAGAAGCAAATACAACTGTAGTCGCTGCCGCTAATTCAGCAGCAAAGCCTCTACTAGGCGTTAACTCAGTAATATGCTTACCAATGGTCTTCATAACTTTAAAGCCGTAAGTAGCCAAACCAACCACAATACCAATGCCGCCTAATAACAATATCCAACTAGGTAACATAGAGTTTTTAGCAACAACGCCACCCGACTGAATAACACTGTTAACTGCCGCTAAGGGACCTACTGCATTCGCAACATCATTAGAACCATGTGCGAATGCCATTGCACAAGCAGTAAAAATCATGAGTATTGCAAAATAACCTTCTACACTACTAATGCCGGCGTCAGAACCCTGGGCCTTATCCTTTACTTTAGTGAGTAGCATCGCACCAATTGCAGCGACTATTAAGCCAGCAATAATAGCCAAAGGCATTGCATTAAAGAATGGACTCTCAAAACCAAAATCTATATCTAGCTTAAGTTTTTTCAAACCCTTTAATACCGTAACCATGGCAATCATAAATCCAACCATAAACATATAAACTGGAATATAACGTTTAGCATTTTTGAAAGGGTTATCAGTGTCCAAAATCAATTTTCTAACACTTATATATAAAGCAAATGAAATACTACCTGCCAACAAAGGCGAGACTACCCAACTCGCGACGATAGTACCAACTTTACTCCAGTTAACAGCATCTACAGAAATACCAACAGCGGCAAAACCTACTAAAGCACCTACAATAGAGTGAGTAGTAGAAACAGGCCAGCCTTTCATACTCGCTACTAACAACCAAGTTGCTGCCGCTAATAAGGCGGCCATCATTCCAAAGACCAGCAGTTCTGGATCTTGAGAAATCAGCATAGGATCGAGAATGCCTTTACGTATTGTTGATGTAACATCACCACCCGCAAGATAGGCACCTGCAAATTCAAAAATTACAGCTATAAAAATAGCTTGTTTAACTGTTAGCGCTCTTGAACCTACCGATGTACCCATTGCATTGGCAACATCATTAGCACCAATACCCCAGGCCATAAAAAAGGCAAATATACAGGCTAAAATAAGTAAGAGAGAGCCGTGTTGTGCAATGATTTCCATATAGATCCATCAGTAAAAAGTGACTAGGCAGCTTAACAAAAATGAGACAGTAAACACAAAAAAAAGTGCAAAAAAAAAGCCCGTCACAAAGACGGGCTTTTCTACTAATAAATCCTGGCGAT
>CAYZLE010000059.1:0-7785 GCA_964479305.1 uncultured Gammaproteobacteria bacterium
GCGGCAATACCTAATTCGCGCGCAATAATAGCCGCGTGACAAGTACGGCCACCACGGTTAGTAACAATGGCAGATGCACGCTTCATAACTGGCTCCCAATCTGGGTCAGTCATATCAGTCACAAGAACGTCGCCTTCTTGAACGTCATCCATGTTATCAATACTATCAACTACACGTACTTGACCCGCACCAATACGTTGACCAATAGAACGGCCTTCAGCAAGAATGTCGCCCTTTTCATTTAATTGGTAACGCTCGATTACGCTTACATCTGAACGGCTTCGTACGGTTTCAGGACGCGCCTGAACGATGTATAAACCACCATCATCTCCGTCTTTTGCCCACTCGATGTCCATCGGGCGACCATAGTGTTCTTCAATGATGACTGCTTGTTTGGCTAAAGACTCTACTTCAGCATCTGAAATTGAGAAACGTTGGCTATCTGCTTTATCAACATCAACCGTTTCTACTGACTTACCTGCGCTAGTTTCAGCACCGTAAATCATCTTAATTAATTTGCTTCCTAAATTACGGCGTACAACCGCCTTTTTGCCTGCCGCAAGCATTGGCTTGTGCACATAAAACTCATCTGGGTTTACTGAACCCTGTACCACTGTTTCGCCTAGACCGAATGATGAAGTTACAAAAACAGCATCTCTAAAGCCTGACTCAGTATCCAGTGTGAACATAACACCAGCAGAACCCGTTTCACTGCGTACCATGCGCTGAATACCTGCTGATAATGCTACAGAAGCGTGGTCAAAACCTTGGTGTTCGCGGTATGAAATAGCGCGATCATTGAATAGTGAAGCAAATACTTCGTGAACAGCATGCTTTACGCTTTCAAGACCTTCTATATTTAAGAATGTTTCTTGCTGACCAGCAAATGAAGCATCGGGCAAATCTTCTGCTGTTGCAGATGACCTAACCGCTACTTTTAAATTTTGATTACCATTTTGTAATTTTTCAAATGCCACTTCTAAGGCGTCGTTGAAACCACTTGGTAAAGGCGTGTCGATAATCCATTGACGGATATTTTTGCCCGTTTCAGTTAAAGCTTGAATATTGTTGATGTCTAAAGCATCAAGTGCATCATTGATACGCTTATCTAAGCCATCAGTTGCTAAAAACTCTCTGTAAGCATCTGCCGTCGTCGCGAAACCATTAGGCACGCTGACTTCTTTAGCAGTCAAATTACTAATCATTTCACCTAGTGAAGCGTTCTTGCCGCCTACTCGCTCAACGTCATTCATGTTAAGCTGATCGTATTCAATAATGTACTTAGTCAAACTAATTCCTCGGGCTTATTACTTATTGGTTTCGCATTATAATAGGAATGATTTAATAATGAAAAGAAAAGTTTTCTTTGTTTCAGACAGCACTGGCATGACCGTAGAAAGCCTTGGGAAAAGCTTAATTTCGCAGTTTGCGGGTGAATTCACTTGTATTACAAAGCCCTACATTAATACGCCTGAGCGCGCTGATGAATTAATTGCAACAATTAACGCTGCAGCTGAAAATGATAGCGAGCGACCGCTGTTAATTGACACAATTGTCGACTCAACGATTAGTGAACGTTTTGAGCATAGTGAAGGTTTTAGATTGAACGTTTTTAACGCCTTTATTTCGCCTTTAGAGAAAGAATTAAAGCAGCAACAAAACCATAATGTAGGCCACGCGCATACCGAGCCTAATACCGACAGTTACACCAAACGTATTGATGCTATTCACTATGCAATGGAAAATGATGATGGTGGCAAGCTGAATAAATACGCTGAAGCCGACATTATCTTAGTCGGAGTATCGCGTAGCGGAAAAACGCCTACATGCATCTATTTAGGCCTACAGTTTGGTACTCATGCCGCTAACTACCCTCTTACCGAAGAAGACTTTGAAGAAGAAGGCATTCCAAAAGCGCTACAACCATACAAAGACAAACTTTTTGGCTTAACAATAGACCCTCAACGCTTGCACGGCATACGCCAAGAGCGTCGTCCGAATAGTCGTTATAGTGATATGAAAACATGCCAGAATGAAGTTAGATGGTCTGAGCAAATGTATAAGAAGTTTAATATCCCTTATATCAACTCAACAAAATTCTCTATTGAAGAAATATCAGCGCGTATTTTGCATACCGCAGGCATAGAACGTCGCACGCAGTCATAAAATATCGTTCAAATATTGTTGGAATCTGTTATTATTCGCGCGTCAATGGTGACCTGATTCAGCTTCTTCGCGACGTAGATCTGTAAACTCCGCCAGGCCCGGAAGGGAGCAACGGTAGCAGTAAAGCGGGTGACGAGGGTCGGCGGTTTTGGGTTGCCACCTAATTTTAACTACAGTCTTATTTCCTCAAGACTTTAGTCGTTCAGTAATTCCTTATATTGCGGCAAGGCTTTAAAGCCTTGTATCTCTTCCAAAGAATAATTTGTGCCGGCTGAATACGCCAATATTTTGCTAATGTGCGTATAAGGCAGCTTCGTTTCCAAGTGCCATGCATTAAATGCATCTTGAATTGCTGTTAAATCTTTCTTACTCGTTGGCGTGTCACGAATAGACAAGCCTGCATCTTGTAAAGCAATAATCACATCATCGCTGAGGTTGAAGGCATCCCAGCTCATTGAACGCAAAAAACGCTGACCTGTATTACCACCTAAACGTGAGCCATGCTTTTTCAGGTACAGCATTAAACCCACTTGATCATCAGACGGCCACTGCTCGATAAACTTGGCAAAACTACCATGCTCACGCGCTTCGTACATAATGAAAGACAGGTTATCTTTAGTCGCTTTGATTTTTGGCCAATTACGAACAACGCGTTTATCAGACGCGTAAGCTTCCCATTGTTCGTCAGACAATAAAGACAGTTTGCGAATATTAAAGCCGAAGTAAGCCTCCTCAAATTGAGGCCATTTCTTCGATATAACACCCCAATGAAAACCGGCCTGATTAATGCACTTTGTCATCTGCGACAAAAAGCGATCATCACCGTGGTTTAAGATGTCAGATTTTTTAGGAACTAAAGGAAGAAGACTATTTAGAGCTGCCGCTCCACCCTTTCGGCTTTCGGCAACTCTAATAATAGACTGGAACTTGATCATAATTTATTTGGCAAAGTTATTTAGAGACAATTGAAATACTGACTTTGATTATATAAACAACTCTCATTATTTAACACCTAAATTAACGTTTTAAACTTGAAGTCTTACTTCGACAGAATAAAGCCATACACAATGACATCATTCAATTATGATACATTGTATCATTTTGCAAATAAGTACTATATAATTCGCACTTGTATACCCAAACACTAAATTTCATTTTTAGGAAAATATACTGTGAATATTAAAAATGTTTTTTGCGCTAGCAGCCTTATTCTGTTAACTGCAACAACAAGCTCTGCTATAGCAGCCGGAAAAATTTCTGGCACTGAATTCAACCCAGCTATTAGCTTTATTTTAGATGGCCGTTATAACGACCTAGATAGCAGTGAGTTAGAACTTCCTGGTTTTCAACTAGGTGGTGAAGCTGGCTTACCTGAAAATGGTTTTGGCACAGGCCATAACGAACTTTCTATCTCAGCGAACGTTGATGATAAATTCTTCGGATCTAGCACAATGGCCATTGTTCAAGAAGAAGGCGAAACTGCAATTGAACTTGAAGAAGCTTGGATTGAAACACTTAAGCTAGGCAACGGCCTAACAATTAAAGGTGGTCAATTCTTCTCTGGCATTGGTTACTTAAATAGCATTCATGACCACGCTCACGACTTCAGCGACAGACCATTAATTTATGATGCATTATTTGGCGGTCACTTAGTAGACACAGGCCTTCAAGCACGTTGGGTTGCTCCTACAGACCAATTTTTAACATTTGGTGCTGAAGTAACAACTGGCGCATCATTCCCAGGTGGCGAAAATGAAGACCATAATAATGGTCAAGCTTTTTTCGTTAAAACAGGCGGCGACTTTAATGCAAGTTCAAGCTGGCAGCTAGGCGCTAGCGTTTACTCAACTGAGTTTGACGTTCGTGAAGCTGGCGGCCATGCACATGGCGGCGAAGAAGAAGAAGGTGCTGATAACGAACTACTTGATGGTGAAGTTGACGTTAAGGGAATAGACTTTGTTTATAAGTGGGCTCCTAACGGTAACAGCAAAGAGCGTAACCTAAAAATTCAAGCTGAATACTTCCAGCGTGATGAAAGCGGTGAGTCTGAGTTTACCGAAGGTACTGACTCAGCTGAAGCGAGCTACTCAGGCAAGCAAAATGGTTACTACATACAAGCTGTTTATCAGTTTAAGCCACAATGGCAAGTAGGTATCCGTACTGAGAAACTTACAGCAGACAATACTATTACTAACTTTGTAGATAACGGTATTGACGAAGAAGAGTTCTTAGAAGAGTCATCTCTAGGTGCTGAAGGCGATCCAACTAAAAACAGCATTAAGCTAGACTACTTACCTAGTCACTTTAGCCGTTTACGTGTTCAGTACAGCCAATTTGAAAATGGCCACGAAGAAGGCAACGACATGCTAACTCTTCAGTACATCATGAGCCTAGGCTCACATGGCGCGCACAGCTTCTAAGGCTCGCCAGTGATTAAATTAAAACGTATTCAACAAAGCGTCTGGCTGCTATTACTAGCAGCCAGTTTTAATGCACATGCCAAACTTAATGTATTTGCATGTGAACCAGAATGGAAAGCACTGGTAGAAGAACTCGGTGGAGATAAAGTTAAAGCTTTTTCAGCCACTAATGCTTTTCAAGACCCGCATCACATTGAAGCGCGTCCCTCATTAATAGCAAAAATGCGCCGTAGCGATTTATTAATTTGCACAGGCTCAGAATTAGAAATTGGTTGGTTGCCATTATTAGTAAGACAATCAGGCAATAAAAAAATACAAACAGACCAAGCCGCTTATTTTTTAGCATCAGAACTCGTTGAGAGAATTGATATTCCCGACGAACTTGATCGAAGCCTTGGCGACATACATGCTGGCGGAAACCCGCATGTTCATCTTGACCCATATCGACTTTTAACGATTGCAACTGAGCTTACAAAGCGTTTGCAGGGTATCGACCCTAGTCAAGAAGAATACTACCAACAGCGCCTTCAAGACTTTACGCAGCGCTGGCAAACAGCCACAAAAAACTGGGAAACCAAAGCAGCGCCACTACAAGGCAAACAAGCCGTTGTCTATCATGCTAATTGGAACTACCTAACAAACTGGCTTAAATTTGAAAACATTGCCGACCTTGAACCTAAACCCGGTTTACCACCAACAAGCTCTCACCTAGTAAGCTTGTTAAAAACAGTAACAGCAAAAAAGCCCGACTTTATTCTTGTTGCTAACTACCAAGACAGCAAAGGCGCAAAGTGGCTTGCTAGTAAAAGCGGTGTGCCAGTTGTTAATCTACCATTTACAGTAGGTGGCAACAAAGAATCTACAGACCTTTTTAGTTTATATGAGAGTACAATCAACTTACTATTAAACGCTAAGTAATTTATTGCCATAAAAAAAGTATAAATTACTTTAAAAGAATTCTGGAAATAGCAATGCTAGATAACGCCCTACTTTACTTCAACATTTTATGGCCTGCTTTATTAGCGGGTCTTCTTGTTTTAAGTTGTCATGTTCCCTTTGGGCAAGAAGTTTTAAAGCGCGGCATTATCTTTCTCGACCTAGCCATTGCTCAAGTAGCCGCATTAGGTTTAATTCTTGCCCATTCATTTCATATAGATGGTGAAAATAATCGCCTATTCCAGCAAGCCATTGCCCTTAGTGCTGCTATTGCAGGTTCGGCATTGCTTTATCAATTTCGTAAACTGCCTGCTCGTATACAAGAAGCACTTATCGGCATTATGTTTATGCTTGCCGCTACAGGCAGCATACTATTGCTTGCTAAAGATCCTCACGGTGGCGAACACCTAAAAGAACTGCTCGTAGGCCAAATACTCTGGGTTGAGCCTGTCGACTTAATTAGTGTTGCATTGGTCTATGCTGCTGTACTCTTTATTTGGTTTACTCTGCGATCAAAACTAGGCGAATGGGTTTTCTATCCCCTATTTGCTATTACCATCACTCTATCTACACAACTAGTTGGTGTATATCTCGTATTTGCCAGCCTGATCATTCCGGCACTGGCAACATACCAACAATCAAACCCTCTGCCAAAAGCCTACGCTATTGGTTTTATTGCCTACTTAAGTGGCCTCATAATTTCATCCGCCTTCGACTTTCCTTCCGGTGCAATGATTGCATGGGCACTTGCCATAATTGGTTTAATTTTCTGGGTGATAAACAAAAGCAATAAACTGCCTGAATAAGGCTGCCTTAGCCTAACTAGCGCCCCATCTGTTTAAAGGGTTTATTTAACCCCCGTTAACAATTGCGCTATAATTTATTCATAAATAATATTGATCGCGAGGGCGTATGCAAAACATAAGAAAAGATATCTATAAAACTGAAGGTCGTGGAAAAATTTACGACTCAGTTCTCGAAACCATTGGTAACACACCAACTATTCGAATCAACAACCTTAAACCTAAAAATGCCGACATATTTGTTAAAGCTGAATTCTTTAACCCAGCTGCATCTGTAAAAGATCGTTTAGCATTAAACATTATTGAAGCTGCCGAACGTGATGGCACTTTAAAACCGGGTCAAACCGTTGTTGAAGCAACATCAGGTAATACAGGCATTGGCTTAGCTATGGTTTGTGCGCAAAAAGGCTATCCACTAGTTGTTACCATGGTAGAAACATTTTCTGTAGAGCGTCGTAGACTTATGCGTATGCTAGGTGCAAAGGTTGTTATTACACCTAAAGAAGGCAAAGGTTCGGGCATGGTACATAAAGCTATCGAACTATCTGAAAAGCACGGCTGGTTTTTAGCAAGCCAGTTTGAAACCGATGCTAATGCCGACATTCACGAAAACACAACTGCTCAAGAAATTTTAAAAGACTTCGAAGGCAAAGACCTAGATTACATCGTAACGGGTTACGGCACTGGCGGCACACTAACAGGCCTAGGTCGTGCGATTAAAAAAGCACGCCCTGATGTTAAAATCATTTTAACCGAACCTGCTAATGCAGCACTGGTACAAAGCGGCATACCTCAAGAACGTGACGAGCATAATCGTCCAGCTAAAGGTCACTCTGCTTTTGAACCTCACCCAATTCAAGGTTGGACCCCCGACTTTATCTCTCACGTATTACAAGAAGGTTTAAACGCTGGTTATGCTGACGACCTAATTCCTGTAAATGGCGCTGACGGTATTGCTTGGGCTAACAAGCTCGCTAGCCAAGAAGGTATTTTGACGGGCATCTCTGGTGGTTCAACATTTGCCGTATCACAACAAATTGCCGAAACCGCTAAATCTGGCTCTTCAATTTTATGCATGCTACCTGATACAGGTGAACGTTATCTTTCTACACCAATGTTTGCTGCAATTGAAGAAGATATGAATGATGAAGAAATGAATATTTCTGAATCTACACCTAACTTTTTAATGAAGTAAAACTCTAGTTAATTAGATAGGCAATCTACAAGCGAACAGCTCTGTTTCCCAGTGTTCATCGACCTCTGATGAAATAATTTCAATACGGCTTTCGCTTGTAGCTTCTACAGCTACTTCAGTTAATATGGAGTCCACCATATTAAAAGCAAAAACACCTTTATCAGTTTTAAACACAGCCTTCATACGATCAGCTGTAAGGCCATTTAAAAATACAAACACCAATGTGTAATCAAACACCATAAAGGGCTTAAAACGCCAGCCTATG
>CAYZLE010000060.1:0-7772 GCA_964479305.1 uncultured Gammaproteobacteria bacterium
ATTTCACAGGAGTGGAAAGCCGAATAAGTAGAATCTACCAGCTCAAACAACCAGACCAACCAGGAAATTCATAAATTTTGGGCAAAAAAAAGCGACTTCTAAAAGTCGCTTTTTTTAATGTTTGGCTCCCCGACCCGGGCTCGAACCAGGGACCCAATGATTAACAGTCATTTGCTCTACCAACTGAGCTATCGGGGATCATCATTTGCAGATGAGGTGCGCATTCTAATCACTCATTTGCAAATCGTCAACGCTTTTTTTAAACTTTTAATTTACTTAAGTACACCCTTTAAATATTCTTTAAATACCGTCTCTAACTCCGGATGCGCTAAGCCATACTCAACACTTGCTTGTAAATAACCTAATTTACTACCGCAATCAAAACGCTTACCTTCAAACTCATAACCCAAAACAGCCTCTTGCTTAAGCAAGGCGTAAATAGAGTCAGTTAACTGGTACTCACCACCTGCACCACGTGGTGTTGTCTCTAATAAAGAGAATATTTTAGGGTTGAAAATATAACGGCCAATAACCGCCAAATTAGACATCGCCTCTTCTTTATTTGGCTTCTCAATAATATCAGTAATTTTAACCAAGTTATTACCGCGGTCTTCACCAGTAAGGATGCCGTATTTAGAAACATCTTCATCAGGCACTTGCTGAACAGCTAATACACTACTTTTCTCAAAGTCATAAATATCTGTCATTTGCTTTAGGCATTTTTGACCTTGGCTTTGAATCAAATCATCTGCTAGCAAAACAGCAAAAGGCTCATCACCTACAATATTTTTAGCCATCAAAACAGCATGACCCAAACCTAAAGCTTGCTTTTGACGAACAAAAACACAATCAACATGTGACGGTAAAATATTTCTTACCAAGTTAAGCATTTGCTCTTTGCCTTTTTGCTCAAGCTCGGCTTCAAGCTCATAAGCTTTATCAAAATGATCTTCAATAGAACGCTTTGAACGACCTGTTACAAAAATTAGTTGCTCACAACCTGCCTCTACCGCTTCTTCAGCTGCATACTGAATCAAAGGCTTATCTACAATTGGTAGCATTTCTTTTGGGTTGGCCTTCGTTGCAGGTAAAAAACGAGTACCCATACCCGCTACAGGGAAAACAGCTTTGCGAACATTTGTCATAGTGACTCCATAATTTTTATGAATTATATCGGTAATATGAGCCCTTAATAAAGGCAAAGAGGGTAAAAAACATTAAATACTGTGAAATAAATAACAAAACCTAGTGTATTACTGTCACAAGTCCATAAAAACGTTATAATGCGCGCGAAAGACCGCAAGGTCTGTAGTTAAATATAGAGGAATATACAAGTATGGCATTTGTCGTAACCGAAAACTGCATTAAGTGTAAATATACTGATTGTGTAGAAGTTTGCCCAGTGGACTGTTTCCACGTTGGCCCTAATTTTTTAGTAATTGATCCAGACGAATGTATCGATTGCACATTGTGTGAGCCTGAGTGCCCTGCTCAAGCAATTTTTGCCGAAGACGAAGTTCCTGAAGGCCAAGAGCAATTCACAGAACTAAACGCTGAGCTATCTCAAATTTGGCCTGTTATTACAGAAATGCAAGAACCAGCTGAAGATGCACAAGAGTGGGACGGCAAAGCTAACAAATTAGAATTGTTAGAAAGATAAACGAACATTAGCGAGCGATTACCATCTCTCCTGATATAAGTTCTATACCAAATATAAGGGTTGTTGACGCACTAGTCGAAGACAACCCTTTATTGATTCTGGGTCAAACACTTCTTGATGACCATTTTGCACGCAGCAAAGACATTGACTTTAGTGGCACACATGTTGTTATTAATAACAGCCTTTTAAAGAAGCCTTTACAAAACACCTTAATACAAGCTGTCGAAGCAGACTCTCGACTATCTGGCTTTCTTGGCCTACAAAGCCACACACTTAAAAGCTTAGCCTCTCAAACACCTGTTCAGCTTGAACAGAATGTAATTAATGATAAAGAAAGGCTATACCTGCTCAGCAACATTGTTAAAGACCACCCTAAGCTTCTACGCGAAGCAAACCCGATTCAACTAGCCCAAGATCTTCTTCACCTTTTTGATGAGTTGTACCTCCACTCAATTGAACTTACCAGTGATAAAGACGAGTTATTAAAAATACTTGAATCAGCTTATTTGCAAGATACAAAGCTTTCATTCCAATCCATTAATAACGAAGCTGAAATAGTGAGTGTTTTGTGGGGAGCATGGCAAGAGGAGCTGCAAAACAGACAGTTAATAGACGAGAAAAAACTATATGCTTATCAACTTGCAGAACAAGTAAAAAACACTAATAAAGATCAACACTGGTATTTAGTATTTCTTAGTGACAGCTTCAGCAACATTGAATACAAATGGATAGAAAAACTAGCGGAGCAAAGTAATGTACACATTATTGCCCCCAAGCTAGCCACATCTAATAAAGCTCAGTTTTACAAACATGCATTATTTAACGATGAAGCAAACAAGCTAAACCCCTTAAACCATGAAGAACTCGGTTTAATTAATTGTAAAAGCTTAGAGGACGAAGCCAAGCAAGTTGTTGAGCAACTTAGATACTTCTATTATCACAAGCAAGCTCACGAAAATATTTCTCTACTGTGTGAAGACAGAACGCTGGTTAGACGTATACGCGCACTGTTAGACTTAGAGGGCATTGTATTAGTTGACCCTTTTGGCTGGAGTTTAATTACAACTCGCGCGGCTAGCTTTCTGAACGCCCTGCTCGAATGTGCAGAGTTAGACTTTCCCTACGATGCGGTTTTGGAATTATTAAAATCTCCCTTCTTGAAAAATATACTTTCTGAAGAAAGCACCTACCGTTTTGAGCATGACATTATTCGTTATGAAAATATCAAATCAGATATAGACGCTTACATAAGAGCGATAAACAAACGCAGCAAGCTTTTAGGCGAATGGACAATAGAAGAAAAGCAAAAATTAGAAAGCGCTCTAAACATAATCAAAGACGCCGTTTCTCCACTAACTAAAATCATGAAACAAAAGCATTTTGTAGCTGATGATTTTACGCAGACTATTTTAAGCTCGTTTAAAACACTTAAATGCGAAGAATTACTAGAAGAAAACGAATCCGGAAAAATATTACTCGAACTGTTGTCCGACATGCTTAAAGTGAGCAACAAGTTCAATTTTTCTTTTAGCTTGAGTGACTACAAAACATGGTTAACTTTTGAATTACAAAGCTACTTCATCATTACAACGGAACGATCCGAAGACATTAGGCTTATTAACTTAAAACAAAGCCAAGGTTATAGCTGTGATTACTTAGTTATATCTGCCGCCACACAAAAGACCTTGCCTAATATTAGTAACAACTTACAATTCTTCAACCAAAATGTTTGCAAAGAACTAGGCATAACAAGCTTTAATGAAAAAATTGCAAGTTATAAACAATGGTTTTTTGAGTTATTGGTTCGTAGCAAAAAAAGCATTATTACATGGCAGTCTGAAAAAGACGGCAATACACAAGTAGCCAGCAACTGGGTAACAGCAATAACTAATAGCGCTTCTAAACAATTTAACGAAGACTTAAAAGACCTACGCAACGAAATTAAAAGAGATGATATACCACAGGCACACTTCAAGCCTGCGCAAGCCGTCGAGTTTATTGAAAACTATCAACACTTGTTACCAGATGACATTTCCGTATCTGCTCACCAAGATTTAATTAACTGCCCTTACGGTTTTTTTATTGGCAGAATATTAGGTTTAAAAAGCACAGATGAAATTAAAGACAAGCTTCAAAAGAACGACTACGGCACCTTAATTCACGACTGCCTTGAAGCCTTTCATACAAACAAAGACCATAGACCTGGCCCATTTACGTTAAATTTACATGAAGCCAATAAAGCTAAAGCTATTGAGTTACTCACCGAGATAACGCACTCTGTTTTTACGCCACATATTAAACATAACTATGAAGATACAGCCTGGCTTAATGACTGGCTATATATAATCCCACACTACATTGATTGGGAAATAAAAAACCAAGGGCAATGGAAGCATAAAAGTAGTGAAACAAAATTCAGCCACAGCTTTTCTAGCAATATTAGTCTGTCTGGAAAAATTGACAGAGTAGACGAAAACCCCAATAAAGAATATCACCGCTTAATTGACTACAAAACCGGTAAACTACCTAAAAAAGGTGATATAGAGACTGGGGAAAACATTCAACTGACGTCTTATAGCATTTTCTTAGATAGCGTTATCGATGTCATGTATTTATCAATAGATGAAGAAATGAAACAAGTTACTATTGCTCATAAGTTTGATGATTCAGAATCTAAAGGTGTTGACCTACATGAGCTAAGAGATGCAACACGCGAACGCCTAGACCTTATGCTAAACGCATTAAAGTCAGGCCAAGGTATTCCAACGTGGCCCAAACAAAAAAAATGCCAGCACTGTTACATAGCTGGCATTTGTAGAAAATAGAATCTAAACAGATTCAGTTTCGGCATATTAAAAATCTAAATTAATTAAATCCTTTCCTCTTACATAATAAACACTGTTCTTCTTGTTTGTCTCAAGGTTAAGCTTAACTTGTCCTAATGTAGGTACTTTCGATATTAACTTTCCTGAGCCATAATCAATAGCATATAAATTTTGGTCATCACTTGCAGCATGCAATACGCCTTTTCTATAAACAGGTCGACTAAGTAACTTGCCAAAAGTAGCGAAGCGCCAAACCTGATTACCTGTATTAGCATTCAGTTTATATACATTACCATCGTAACTTCCAAAAGTAATCGTGCTATCTACAAGAACAGGAGTCGTTCTAATCGCATTACCTACTTTATAACGCCAATTGTTATTGCCATTCAATAGCGAGTAACTTTGAACAAAACGATTATCACCGGCAACAATAACATTGTTATTGAAGTAAATAGGAGCTGTATAGATGGTTTGCTCCAAGTTCTTCAGCCACACTAATTTTCCGCTTCTGCGGTTAAAGTTATATAAGTTACCAGTTGTAGTAAGAACCGATACATAATCATTATTAACAGCCGCTTTTGCAAAAATTGAACCTTTAAGCCTAAACGCCCACAAGCGTTTACCTGTATTCATATCTAAGGCAAAAAATGCACCTTTCTGATTACCGACATATAAAGTTTTATCATAGGATGCCATTCCGGCATTAATCACGCCGCCCGTGTTCACTCTCCATTTCAGACTTTTATTATTTTTATTAAATGCGTAAACAATACCGTCTTGACTACCAAAATAAACCATATTGCCATCAACAAAAGGAGAACCCTTGATAGCTGCTCGTGTTTTAAATTGCCAGTCCAAATTACCTTTTTTATCTAAGGCATTCATATGGCCATCTCGCGTGCCAAAGTAAATAGCATTTCGTGAATATGTCGGCACACTATGGATAGTTGAAGGGGACGTATAACGCCATTTTTCTTGACTACTGGCTGACTTGTTATTTTGTTTTTCAGTTTTCTTAACAACTTGCGTTTTAACTGATCTGTCGTACTCTTCTGTAAATGAATCAAAGGTACCGCACGATGAGATTAGTACACTTAAAAGTAAGGCCAAAATTATTCTAGGCATAACCGTTTTCCTTTTCACAAGCAAGATTAATTATAATTATAGTGAACCTTATCAGATACAGCGCAAAGTAGCTCATAAGCAATAGTATTTGAATACTCCGCTATAGTCTCTACCGGCAAATATTTACGCTCTTTGCCAAAGGTCCCTTCCCCCCATAATAACGCGTCATCGCCTATTTTCACAAGTTCATGTGCAATAGCAGTAATATCAACCGTAATTAAATCCATAGACACACGGCCTACTAAGGGGCAAATATGACCATTAATGATAACGGGCGTATTATTTTTAGCATGTCTTGGGTAACCATCACCATAGCCCATGGCTATTACCGCTATAAGGCTATCAGTCTGCGCTTGCCAAGAAGCTCCATAACCAACGCTATCGCCCTTCTTACATTGATTAATCGCTATAATAGGCGCTGACAAAGACATAACCGGTTTTAAATCTAAACTTGTCTTGCTGCTTTCTTCAAAGGGGTTAACTCCATACAGCATAATGCCAGGGCGCACCCATTCTTCTTGCTCAGACTCAAACACCTTAAGCTCGGCTGTTTGTATTAAACCGCCAGAATTACTCGTTGAAACACTCATGTTTTCAGACGATATACTTTTAAAAATGGCTAATTGATCTTCAACAGCGAGTTTCTCCGTTTGTATTAGATCAGCATTGGCAAAATGCGTTAACAAAGCTATCAACTCAACATTATCAAATCGCTTAATATCATTTTTAACTGACTCAACTTCATCTAAAGCAAAGCCTAGGCGATTCATACCCGTATTTACTTTTAGCCAAATTTTAAGTGCTGAAGCTTTTATCAGCTCAAGCTGGTGCTTATGATGGATAGCAGCATGTAAGTTGAATTTTTCGAACTCGGCTACATCATCAAGAGATTGCGGACCTTGTAATACAATTATCTCTTGTTCAAAGCCCGCAGCACGTAAAGCTAGAGCCTCAGACAAATGCGCAAGCGCAAAACCATCAGCAGCCTGCAAGGCCTTGGCAACTGCTAATAGGCCGTGCCCATAAGCATTCGCTTTTAAGGCGCACATAACTTTTTTATTCGGCGCGTAATGCTTAACTACAGATAGATTATGCTGTAGTGCTTCAATGCTTATATTGGCTTTAGCGCTGCGAGCTGTCATAAATTTATAATTTAAAAATTAGCTTCTTGCGCAAAATTTTCAGGAACGTAATTATCGAAGCGCGTAAACTGACCTTGGAAAGTCAAACGCACTGTATCTAAAGCACCATTACGATGTTTACGAATAAGCAATTCCGCCGTCCCTTTTTGCGGACTATCTTCGTTATATACTTCATCACGATAAATACATAAAATCATATCGGCATCCTGCTCAATCGCACCCGATTCACGAAGATCAGACATAATTGGACGCTTGTCAGGACGCGTTTCCAAACTACGGTTCAACTGAGATAAGGCAATTACTGGAATATTAAGCTCTTTAGCTAAGGCCTTTAAAGAACGAGAAATTTCAGAAATTTCAGTTGCACGGTTTTCACTACTACCCGGCACACTCATCAGCTGTAAATAATCGATTACAATCAAACCTAAGTCATGCTGACGTGCGAGTCTACGAGAACGAGCCCTTACATCATTTGGTGACAAGCCCGCCGTATCATCAATAAATATTTTTGCATCGTTTAGCATTCCAATAGCAGAGGTAATTCTAGGCCAGTCGCCATCACCGATATTACCCGTACGTAAGTTACTTTGGTTAATACGCCCAAGTGATGAGATTAAACGTGTTGCCAGCTGTTCACCTGACATTTCCATACTGAAAACAGCCACAGCCTTATTATTTTTCAAAGCAGCCGACTCAACCAAGTTCATCGCAAAAGAGGTTTTACCCATAGAAGGACGTGCGGCAACAATAATTAAATCTGAAGGCTGCAGTCCCGCTGTAATTTCATCAAATTTATGGAAGCCCGTCTCTAAACCAGTAATAGTAGACTCTCTACCAAACTGCTCTTCAATACGGTCTACCGATTGCGCCAACAAAGTTTCTAAAGGTTGAAAGCCTGTTTCTGCTTTCATGCCCTGCTCGGCGATTTTGAATATTTTTGTTTCAGCGTTGTCTAACAATTCCTTAGGTGATCGACCTTCGGGATTGTAAGCAGTTTCTGCAATTTCATTCGATGTTGAA
>CAYZLE010000061.1:0-7511 GCA_964479305.1 uncultured Gammaproteobacteria bacterium
AAAGCATGGTGTGTGGCTGGTAAACTTAAGCGGCAAGTCTGCCTCGTTTACAATTTCGTCGCGCAGTATGTTTGTTACTGGTACTTCGGCAGTTGGAATTAAATAGTATTCTTGCTCGCCGTTTAACTTAAATAAATCTTCTTCAAACTTAGGCAGCTGACCTGTGCCTTGTAGGCTGTCGGCATTAACCATAAACGGCACATTCACTTCTTGGTATCCGTGAGTTTCGATATGAGTGTTCAACATAAACTGAGCTAATGCACGGTGTAAGCGTGCCATGTGGCCTTTAATGACGACAAAACGAGAACCGGTAATTTTAGCCGCCGTTTCAAAGTCTAGGCCGTCGATTTTAGTCGCTAGGTCAACGTGATCTTGCGCTTCAAAATCAAATTCGGCTGGCGTGCCCCATTTGCGCACTTCAATATTGTCGTCTTCGTCGTTACCGTTTGGTACGCTTGCATCAAGCAAGTTAGGTACACCTAATAACAAAGCTTCTAAGTCTGCCTGTAAGGCTTTTAGGCGTTGCTCTGACTCACCCAGCTCTGACCCTAGTTTTGCCACATCCGCCATAATGCCTTTAACATCTTCGCCTTTCGCTTTTGCTTGGCCGATAGACTTTGACAAGGTATTACGTGAATTCTGTAGTTCTTGAACACGTTCTTGAAGCGTTTTACGCTCGCTTTCTAAAGTGCTGAATTTTGCTGAGTCGAACTCGTAGCCTCGGCGTTTTAGAGCAGTAATTGTGTTTTCTAGGTCGTTACGAAATAATTTAGGATCTAACATGGGAGAAACTGGTTTATTAAAAAACCGTATTGTAACGCGATGCGAGGCAATCTGCTCGCTTTAGATATGATTTACTGGCTATTTACTGGCTGAAAATAGTAGGTAAATTCAGTTTTAGTGCTGCCACTGCTTTTTGAATGGAATAATTTTGGCGTTTTCAGCGTCAAATTCGCGCTTTGATTTTGTATGGCTAAAGTTCATAAGTACGTGATCAGACTGAAACTCGGCGGGTGCAGACTCATCTATACCTAAACTAATGTGCGTGGTGTGCTCACCTTTTTTCAGTGGGACGTAGTTATAAGTCACATAGTCGCTCGCTTCTTTTTCAACCATGACTTTTGAAACAATGTGGTAGTCGGGTGCTGCATCATCAAATTTATATGCCACCATAAAAGTAGCAATGTTATCCGTTTGGTGAACAAGCTCTACCTTGGTAATTTCATTTTTGTTAGAAACACCTACGCCATAAGGCACTATTTTTACAGGTTTGCTGTAGGCGTTTGCAATGCTTTGGTCTAAGACCATTTGGTGACGCTTGCCTTTGATAACAACAACGGCATAGGTTTCATTTGCAGAAACTAGTTTAACGCCTTTCTTTTTATCGCCTTCGTAAAACATGGTGGGCTTGCCATCTATTACGATTATGGCTTTACCTGCAAACAAGCCATTAACACTCACTTCTGGCTGAGCATGTGTAGTAACAGCCCATAGACAGATTAGTATAAAGATGACGTTTTTAGTCATTTGTCTTTTCACCACTAGTGAATTGCAAACTATCCAAAGGCTTACTTAAGTAGAAACCTTGAAGGTAATCAACACCAGACTCTCGAAGTACATCAAGAACCTCAATGCTGTCTACATACTCTACTACAGTTTTCTTGCCGAGTGTTTTTGCCATTTCAATGGTGGCCATAATAACGGCTTTATCAACTTTATCGGTAAGTAAACCTGTAGTGAAGATGCCGTCAATTTTGATAATATCTACGTCTAAGTGCTTTAGGTGAGAAAAAGAACTAAAACCACTACCAAAATCATCTAAAGCAAATTTACAACCTAGTTCGCGTAACTCTTTTATAAGTTCTCGCGTAGCATCTATATTAGTAACCGCTTGAGTTTCTGTAATTTCGAAAAGAATTTGTGATGGCTCTATATCAAATTGTTTAAATTGAGATTTAATGTAATCTGCACTATCGGGGTCACATAAAGTTTGAGCTGACAAATTAATTGATAACTTTAATTTATGACCTTTAAGCGCCTCTGTTTGATAATTCATAAAGGCGTATCGTATAACCCAATAATCAATATCTTTAGTCATATCAAAACGCTCAGCAGTAGGCAGAAAAGCTGAAGGTGAAATAGTACTACCATCATGGTCTTGCATACGAATTAAGACTTCAAAGAAATGTTCTTCGCCTTTAGTTTGGTTATGCTCTTGGGACCATATTTTTCCATTTTCATCTTGCTCTATATCTAGCGCATCCATAGAAACAATAGGTTGAAAATGTAAAATAAATAAGTCATTTTTTAATGCGTCATTAAGACGAGTAGACCAACCTAGGTCTTGGCTCATGCTGTTCTTTCTATCATTATCGGGTGTATACATTGCCACCTGATTTCTACCACTGTTTTTAGCAGAGTTACAAGCAAGGTCGGCATTAGCCATTACATCCATTAAGGATTTACTATCCTTGTCAATAATACAAGCACCAAAAGTAGCTGCAACAGAATAGCTTTGCCCGCCGTAATAAAAATCTTCTGAACAAAGAACGTCTTTAAAAAGCTCAGCTATTTGCATTACTTCTTCTTCGTCTTTTATATTACGTAAAATTATCGCAAACTCATCACCACCAATTCGTGCTAATTCATCTGTTGAGCGTAAACGGTTAGTGAAATTCTGGCTTACTTTAATTAGAAGCTGATCACCCGCAATGTGACCGGCTGTATCATTAATATATTTAAAGCGATCCATATCAATTAGCAGCAATGCACTTTTATTATCGTTTCGTTTTAATAGATCTACTTCTTTGGATAATTCTTCTTCGAAATATTTCCGATTATGCAGCTCAGTGAGTGAGTCATGTGTAGCCTGCCATAGAAGTTCTTCTTCTAGTAACTTTCTATCTGAAATATCTTTAAAGGCTACAACTGTACCAATATGTACACCTTCGTGTTCCATTGGGTTTAATGAACACTCTACTTGTATTGTGTGACCTTTTTTATGTTTAAAGTTAGTTTGTTCATCACCACACTTTTTGCCTTTAGCGTAACAGGCTTCTATAAATTTGAATTCTGAACCATTGCAATCATCATTAGGATAATGGTGGAAAATTTCTATAGCCTTTTTACCAATAAGCTCACTATCAATGGTGTAGCCCAATAAACGTCTTGCTGCTGGGTTAACAAATTCAATCACACCATTTGTATCTACACCATAAACACCATCGCCTACCGAAGATAAGATACGCTCTAAACGTCTACGCTCATTATCAATTGCTCGGCGATCAACTACAGAAAGTGTGAGTGAGCGAACCCTTGCCAAAAACAATTCTTCTGCTTCGTTTTTAAATACACATTCAACAGCACCTGCTTCTAAGCAGTCACGAATAACTTTGTCGGAATAAGTGCCTGTAATAATGGCGGGAATAATATGACTAGTAGCTGAATGATTACGTAATTGTTTTACTAATACGTCACCATTTTCTTCTGGCATAAAGTAATCAATAATCGCAATATCAAAGTGTTCTTTAGTCGCAATTTTCATCGCTTCTTTAACAGAGGAAACGGCTTCTACTGTATAGCCATTGTTCGTTAATAAAATTCGGAAAGATACGCGTATAGTTGGCGAATCATCTACAAATAATATTTTAATTTTTTTATCTGGACTAGATTGAAGTTCCTTTAAGCTATTAGCTTTATTTTTAAACTCTTCTGCCAGTTTTAAAAGTACAGTTGGGCTATCCTCGTGCTTATCCCACCCTAGTAACTCAACGCCTTTGTTGTTGGTTACCCAGTCTAACTGTTCAGGGCGACCTGAGTCAGAAACAAATAAAACTGAAAAGTTATCAAACTGTGGATTATTCACTAAAGCTAAAATTTCATCAGCTTCGGGCACTGTATGTTCGGGCCAGCCAATAACTAAACTTGTTGAATCTGTATTATCAGCAATGATGCTTTTAATTTCAGTAAGGCCATCTGAATAAGAGTCTAGGACAATAGTATTTTCACAAATGGTTTCTACAGACTTTTTTATCGCATGTCTTCGAGTTGACGACTCTTCAATAATAAGAACCGACGCATTTGCACCAAGGCTTGCAGGAAGCTTAGTATTTTCTTCTTGAACTGAATCAACAGTGGCTAAGTTTGTGGAAGAGATAAATTTGCCTTTATATGTATTTTTATGACAGCAATTTTACATATATCGCAATATTACTCATCTAGTGTCGGATATACGGCAAATATAGGGGTATAGACGGAGTTAGACGGGCTTAGACGGTTTAAAACCTTGGAATAAGCTTAGGTTTACTTGCTTTTAAAGCTATGCTTTTTTTGCTTTAAATAGTTTAATTTTTCTTGAATACGTAGCTCTAAGCCACGATCAACAGGCTGATAAAACACGGTTTCATCAATATCATCAGGAAAATATCTTTGCCCCGCTGAAAAGGCTTCGGGTTCATCATGTGAATAGCTGTACTGTTCACCATAACCAATATCTTTCATTAATGCTGTAGGCGCATTCCGTAGATGTAAAGGCACATCGTTTGAAGGGTTCTCTTTAACAAAGCGCATTGCGCTTTTGTAAGCCGTGTATGCCGCGTTACTCTTCGGCGCTGCAGCTAAGTATAAAATAGCTTGAGCAATGCTTAGCTCGCCTTCTGGGCTACCTAATCTTTCTTGAACTTCCCAGGCCTGCAAAGCTAAGGTTAAGGCTCTTGGGTCGGCATTGCCTATATCTTCAGACGCCATTCTGACAACTCGTCTAGCAAGGTATAGAGCATCGCAACCACCATCAATCATTCTGCAAAACCAGTATAAGGATGCGTCGGGGTCTGAGCCTCTAACTGACTTATGCAAAGCTGATATTTGATCGTAAAAAGCCTCACCTTTTTTATCAAAGCGGCGTAAACCTTCACGAGTTAATTCCGCTGCAACACCAGCATTAATCTCTTCACCCTTATCAATAAAGTCTGAGGCAACTTCTATTAAGTTAAGCGCACGTCGTGCATCCCCATCAGCGGCCTGAGAAATGATGTCTATTGCTTCGTCGGTGATACTTAAATTTAGTTTACCTAGGCCTTTTTCTTCATCTTTAAGTGCTCTGTTTATTAACTCTGAAATATTTTCAGTTGTGAGCGACTTAAGCACATAAGTTCTTACGCGAGAAAGTAAAGCGTTGTTTAATTCAAACGATGGGTTTTCAGTAGTTGCACCAATAAAATGAATGGTGCCTGATTCAACATGCGGTAAAAAAGCATCTTGCTGAGATTTGTTAAAGCGATGTACTTCATCGATAAACAAAACTGTTTTTCTCTGATGCATATCGCGATTTTGTTCGGCTTGTTCTACAGCGGCACGAATATCTTTAACACCAGACAATACAGCAGACAGCGCAATGAATTCAGCTTCGCAGGCTTGAGCTATCATTTTTGCCAGTGTTGTTTTACCGGTTCCTGGTGGACCCCAGAATACCATTGAGTGTAGGTGGTCTTGAAGTATAGCGCTACGTAAGGGCTTACCCTCGCCTACTATATGTTGCTGGCCTATATACTCATCGAGCGTAGTAGGACGCATTCGATCAGCTAATGGAGCATGTGCTTGCTCCATATTTTGCTGGTTTTCAAACAGTGGCTTTTGCGAAGTGGTCACTGTCTATTTATTTTTTATTTTGTTGAGTCAATAACATCAACACCTTTAGGTGGTGTAAATGTAAATAGCGAGTTGTTCAATTTTTTATTCAATTTAACATTACTCAATTCAATATCTGTTTGCTGACCTAACTTGTCTTTAAGTTGCATTTTCTCAAGACCAGCTTCACCTAGAGCCAAAAGGAAAAAGTGATAGTCTGTGTCTTTAACTTTAGCTTCTAACTGTAAAACATAAAGCCCATCAACTTCACCCAACTCTTTAATCGTGAATTGTTCTTTTAGGTCTTTAATATCTGTAAGCAATGAGATTGGTGCTGTGCCTAAAGCTTCATCAAATTTACGAATAGATACTTGCTCTAAGTCTTCTTCATAAATATATAGTTTGTCGCCATCACTTATTATTTCTTGTGCATAAGGCTCTTGGTAGTTCCAGCGAAACTTACCTGGCTTTTGCATATAAACTTGGCCTGAAGACTTCTCTGTCGCCTTCATATTTTCATCGTAGCTTGTTTGTTCAAAACTAGCTTCTAAGGTTTTTAGGCTCTTGCTAAATGATGTAAGTCTATCTAAGCCTGTTCCAGCAAGTGCTTGAGTGCTAGTTAATATAGCCGCACAGATTGAAACCAATAGTATTTTTTTCATAATGTTTCCGTAAATAATTATTTATCTATTTTAAAGCTTAGTCACTTAAAATAATCATTAGTTTAATGATTTAACTTTTCTTTATATTTAGCTAGGTTTAATTTAAGCGCTTAAATTAATCTTTAATTGGTGGTGGAGCTAATACTTCGCGCGTACCATTTGTTTGCAAGGCACTGACAACACCGGCCATTTCCATTGCTTCTAACATGCTTGCAGAGCGGTTGTAACCAATCTTTAGGCGACGTTGCACATATGATATTGAAGCTTTACGTGTTTCTGTAACGATAGCAACCGCCTGGTCATAAAGCGCATCTTGTTCAGAATCGTCAGCTTCTTCGCCAGGCATACCCGGTATAGCAGGTTGAGCATCATCAACAACGCCTTCAACGTAATCAGGCTCTGCTGCGCCCTTAATATGTTCAACCACTTTGTGAACCTCGTGATCATCAACAAATGCACCATGGACACGGTCAGGAATACTTGTTCCGGGCGGTAGGTACAACATATCACCGTGACCTAATAAGCTCTCAGCACCCATTTGGTCAAGAATAGTTCGTGAATCAATACGAGATGATACTTGGAAAGCAATACGCGTTGGTACGTTAGCTTTAATTAGACCGGTAATCACATCGACTGATGGTCGCTGCGTAGCAAGAATAAGATGAATGCCCGCAGCACGTGCTTTTTGAGCTAGACGCGCAATGAGTTCTTCTACTTTTTTACCGACTACCATCATCATATCGGCAAGCTCATCAATAGTTACAACAATGTAAGGCATATGATGCAATATTGGCGCATCGGCCTCTGGATCAAATGCGGTTGCTTTGTCATATAAAGGATCTTCAATTGGTGTACCCGCTTCTTCGGCGTCTTTAATTTTTTTGTTATAACCCGCCATGTTACGAACGCCTAATGCTGCCATTAGTTTATAGCGACGCTCCATTTCTGCCACACACCAGCGTAAGCCATTAGAGGCTTCTTTCATGTCAGTGATAACAGGTGTAATTAAATGCGGTATGCCTTCGTATACACTTAGCTCAAGCATTTTAGGGTCAATAAGAATTAAGCGAACATCTTTTGCGCTAGCCTTATATAACAAACTCAATAACATAGCGTTTAAAGCAACAGACTTACCTGCACCGGTTGTACCCGCAACAAGTAAATGTGGCATTTTAGCTAGGTCAGCAACAACTGGCTTACCACCAATGTCTTTACCTAAAGCTA
>CAYZLE010000062.1:0-7374 GCA_964479305.1 uncultured Gammaproteobacteria bacterium
TCTAATATGTTTAAATCCGACTCTACTACCATATCAATTTTGCCAGCAGCTAATAGGTGGTAATGGAAAAAGTCGCCATAGCCACGAATACGGTGTACCTGGTTAATTAAGTCACCTAGTGCTGCCCATTTTTCAGGCTGCTGCGTCATTGCGCCAATGTTACCTGTTGAAAGGGTTGATAGCTCAACATCAGTAATGTCGCTTACTGTAATGGCTTTGCCATTCATGAATGCGCCTTGGCCTTTAGCTGCCCATGCCATTTCTTCAAATATTGGCGCATTTGAAACACCGGCAATTAGCTCACCTTTATACATTAAGGCAATTTGAGTTGAAAACATTGGGTATTGGCGAACGAAGCTTTTCGTACCGTCGATTGGATCGATTAACCATAGGAAGTCAGCATCGGCATTTTCTTTACCGGTTTCTTCACCGTAAAAACCATGCTCTGGGAATGTGCCTAGAATGATTTTTTTAATGGCTTTTTCACACTCAACATCGGCAACGGTTACTGGGCTGCGATCTTCTTTAATCTCAATTTCTAAGTTACTTTTGTAGTAGCTTTGTGCAATTTTTTCAGCGGCTAATGCTGCTTCTTTTGCTGTTTCAATCGCTTTTGCCAGAAAATCTGCCGAATGACTTGTCATGAGTTGATCCTAAATCGATATAAATAAAGGCGTATTATATCGTTGCCTTGGCTTTATCGCAGTATGATTTTGGATAAAGTTTGGTAAAACAGGCATTCTGGCTTAAAATAGCGCCTATAAATCATGGGGCTCGTTTTAACAGCCCACTCTAGTTATTCAGCAAGGTTATACAGATGGACATTCATTACACAGAACGCGATAAAATTGAAACACCTAACGGTGATAAAAAGGTTTTACTGCACTCTTGCTGCGCGCCCTGCTCGGGCGAGGTAATGGAAGCGATGCATGCTTCGGGTATTGATTTCACCATTTACTTCTACAACCCTAATATCCACCCTCGCGATGAGTATGATATTCGTAAAGAAGAGAATATTCGTTTTGCTGAAAAACTAGGCGTTGAATTTATTGATGCTGACTACGACAAAGATAATTGGTTTGCACGCACTAAAGGCCAAGAGTGGGAACCTGAACGAGGCGAACGCTGTACGACTTGCTTTGATATGCGTTTTGAGAAAACCGCCGAATACGCTAACGAAAATGATTTTAGTGTAATTACCAGCTGCCTAGGTATTTCGCGCTGGAAAGATATGAACCAAATTAACGACTGTGGCGTTCGCGCAGCAGCGCCTTATGACAACATTGAGTACTGGACACTTAACTGGCGCAAAGGTGGCGGTGCTAGCCGTATGGTTGAGATTTCTAAGGCTGAGCAGTTTTACCAACAGGAGTACTGTGGTTGCGTATACTCGTTACGTGACACGAACCTTTGGCGTAAAAAAACAGGCCGCCCTATGATAGAACGTGGCGTGAAGTTTTACGGCAAAGATGAAATGGAATCTAAAGACTAATTTATTACTCTAGATCTCGTTCTAGGTGGTTCTTTCTTTCTGAATGGAAGACTGAAAAGAGCCCCCAACACAAAAAATATCATATCTAATAATATTAAAATGATTACACCACAGGCCACGGCTGAAATAATCGCGGCTTTATTAAGCACAACTTTGTAAGTGTAATTAAGCCAAGTATCTTTTCTAATTTCCTGAATAGGTTTCAAAAATACACTTTCGTATGGTTTTTTATTAAAAGCAGTTTGAGCCTTTAGAAGTGATTGGTTACGAGAAACTATTGTACTGATGCTTTCACCACCCGCTACTATCACCGGGTCGGGCTTGCTTTCAAAGTGGTCTAACAAAGCATCTAAACTGCCTTTGAAATACTTATCGGCAATGCCTTGAAACTCCGTCACGCTTTTCGTTGACTCTGCCAGTCTAGCACTCAAGTTTTTACCATACTCATCAACAAAGCCTGGTATTTGCACACCTACCAAAATCGCAAGCAATACAGCCATGAATTTTATGTAGTCGAATATTTTTTTCATTTTCTTCCTAAACCTTCAAGTGGCGCTAAAAAAATAAGCTGCCTACGGCTATAACTGCACACCAAATAATTAACGAGCGACCCAGTAAACCTCTAACCGCGGTTACATAAGCAGTATCGTTTTCTTCTTCTTTACTTGGGTCATGGCTAATTGATGCACAAGCGGTTGAAAGCAATACAGCCTGATTACCTTGGTGCAGATTAGCGATGCTGTCTTCGCCGTTATAAGCGTCAATTAATGGGTCATTTGTATCCGTATATTTACCTACTGAATTCCAACCCTTTAGCGCGTCGTCGAAGCTACCTGCTAAGAAAAAGGTTAATGCTAATAAACGACTCACTGGCCAATCTAATACGGCAAGAATTTTTTGTATTAATTTATAAGCCGCACTGTTTATTTGTTCTTCGCCCATTTTATTTACAATTTGTAATGCACTATAAATGACAGCGCCTGCTGGGCCACACAATACAAAATAAAATAGAACGCCAAACCAACGATAAATATCTTGTAACACTAATGAACGTGCCATAAAGCTATTAGGATAAGTTACGGTTTCAATATGCGTGTTGGTTACTTCAAAGAAACTATCTGAGATAGCTTGCTCATCATTATCAAACTGCGCTTTTACATAGGTATCGATATCGCTTTTTTGCGGACGGTAATTCATACAGCCAAGTATTACCGCAATATTAAATAGAATAGCTGGCAAGCCACCCAACATATTAAGTAATATTAAGTGAATGATATAAATAGTAAAAAACGGCACGGCTATAAGCACAGCCAAAAACAATACTTCGTTTTCTTTAATTTTAGCGGGCACTTTATTTAGCGCCATTTGCACACCTTGCTTTAAAAACTCTTTGCTCTGCATAGCCTCAATTCCAGGCCAATAATGAACAATAAGCGCTGCTGCAATAATAATAATTAATGTCATTTCTACTACTCTTTAATATTGTTTAGTGTTGTTTGTAACAAGGCCCAATCAAATGATGGCCCTGGATCTGTTTTTCTACCCGGCGCTATATCGCTATGCCCAACTACTCGCTCGGGTGTAATTTGCGGGTAGCTTATAAATACTGCCTTAATAATAGCAAAAAGCACTTCGTATTGTACCGCTTCATAGGCTTGGCTGTCAGTACCTTCTAACTCAATACCAATAGCAAAATCATTACAGCGGTCACGTCCATCAAAACTCGACTTTCCAGCGTGCCATGCTCGCTTGTGAAAAGGTACATATTGAATGAGGCTGCCATCACGTTCAATTAAGAGATGCGATGAGACCTCTAAGCCCTCTATTTCTTTGTAAAACGGGTCTATTGAGCAATCTAGGCAGTTTGTAAACAGCCTTGTAATATCGCCTGTAGCAAATTTTCCGGGCGGTAGGCTAATATTATGAATCACTAATAAGCTTACATCGTCTTCATCTGGACGATCATCAAAATTGGGAGACGCTATATATTCCGCACCATCAATTAGGCCATTTTTCTTATCAATATTCATAAATCTATATTAACCTATAATCACGTATAATAAAGCCTATGACTCAGGCAATTATCACTATCGACAAGAACTGTCCTCCTCTTGTTGAACAATTACAATATGAAAAACAACTGCTTAGCGACACACGTGCTGATTTACAGCCGCGTGCGCATATTTGGCGCTCACAACAGACTCTTGTTGTGACTAAAAGTGAGTCTCGTCTACCTGGTTTTGAGCTCGCTAAAGAGACTCTACTCGCTAAAGGCTGGCCGATTGTTGTGCGTGATACGGGCGGCGCTGCTGTACCACAATCGCCTGAAACACTAAATTTAAGCCTAATATACAAAAGCCAAAAAGGCATGGATATTGAGGCAAGCTATATCGACCTCTGCAAACCCATTATGCGAGCATTAGAAGACGTGGGCGTAATAAGCGAAGCGACAGCAGTAGAAGGTTCGTTTTGCGACGGCAAGTATAATTTGGCCGTTAAAGAAGGCAGTCAGATAAAGAAAATAGTAGGCACTTCGCAAAAATGGACGAGTGACAAAGTTGTATTGGCCCATGCCGTGATTTTAAGCTCAATAGACACACAAGCCGCCACTGACGCTATTAATGAATTTTATAGGCTTGCTGGTAGCACAGAAGTAAAATCAGCCGATGTGGTTACCTCTATAAGCGAGCACCTCTTAAAAAACCATGCTGACACCAGCAATTTACAAAGCCGCCTAATTAGCGCTTTAGCCAAACACTGCGAAGATTTCTAAGCTGAAAAACCTGCTTTCGTGTAAACTCACTCGCCTTATGATCATTTCGAAATTCAGTTTAGAAACCAGCCCAGAAACCAAGCCAGAAACCAAGCCAGAAACCAAGCCAGTACTATCGTGGAATTAAACCCTCAGCAAAAACAAGCCGTTAAACTTCATGACCAGCATTGCTTGCTTTTAGCTGGTGCGGGTAGTGGTAAAACACGTGTTATTACCGAAAAAATTATTGGCCTTCTGGACAAAGGCACAACTGCTGAAAAAATCTTTGCTGTAACTTTCACCAATAAAGCCGCGCGAGAAATGCGCAATCGTATTCAACAGTCGAGTAATCATCAAGACGCAAAGCTGATTAACATATCAACCTTTCATACATTAGGTTTAAAGATTCTTCGCGACGAGTGCAACAAGCCTCATAGTAAAATTGAATTACGATCAAATTTTTCTATTTTAGATAGTAGTGACGCGCAACAAATCACTTCAGAATTACTGCGCCAAGATACGCATGGCTTTCAAGGTGATGAAGCCAGTGCACTTTGGGCAATATCGGCACTAAAAAATGAAATGATTTCACCCGAAGAAGCCTTACAAAAAGCTGAAGACGCACAAGGCACTTCGTTAGCGCTACTTTATAAGCGCTACCAAGAACAATTAAAAGCCTACAACGCTGTAGACTTTGACGATTTAATTTATCAACCCGTAGAGCTTCTAAGCAACTTTCAGTTAATTCGTGAAGAGTGGCAAGACGCTATAGACTACTTATTAGTCGATGAGTATCAAGACACTAACAATAGCCAATACACTCTGATTAAAATTTTACTGGGCGGCCAAGCTAAGCTAACCGCCGTAGGTGATGATGATCAGTCGATATATGCTTGGCGTGGTGCACGACCAGAAAACTTATCGAAACTTCGTGATGACTTCCCAAGCATTCAGCTTATAAAGCTAGAACAAAACTACCGAAGCATGGGGCGTATATTACAATGCGCAAATGCGGTTATTAGTAATAATCCTCATGACTTTGAAAAGAAACTTTGGTCAGCTCTTGGGCATGGCGACCCTTTAGAAATATACTCTTGTGAAACACCGGAAGACGAAGCAGAACGTGTTGCTGCTGAAATTTTGCATTTAAAGTTTCAAAAGAACCAAAAGAATTCAGATTTTGCTATTTTATACCGTAGTAACCACCAGTCTCGTTCTATTGAAGCTGCTTTGCGTGTGCACTCTTTGCCATACGAAGTGAGTGGTGGCACGTCGTTTTTTGAACGTAGTGAAATTAAGGACGTACTATCTTACCTTCGCCTACTGACTAATTATTCAGATGACACTGCCTTCCTACGTGTAGTCAACACACCTCGTCGTGAAATTGGACCCAAGACACTTCAAAAGCTTGCCGAATTTAGCAAGCAAGAAGAATGCTCTCTATTAGAGGCTGCGCTGAACCCTAACTGTAAATCTGTTATTGGCGGCCCTGCTTATAATCGTGTTTCTACTTTTACAAGTTTAATAGAGTCTTTAGCAGAGGACGTTGAAGATGGCCGACCAGATGATCTTGCTAAAGAATTGCTGAGCCAAATAGATTATGAAGGCTGGTTGATGCTAACTACAAAAGAAGTTAAACAAGCTGAAAGCAGAATTAAAAATGTGCACTCGCTTTTAGAGTGGATTAAACAAATGCGTCTTAAGGCCGACAAGCAAGATGAGTTTACTTTACAAAAACTAGTAGAAAAACTACAACTCTTAGACATTCTTGAAAAACAAGAAGATGACAGCGAAAAGGGCATACAGCTTATGACGGTTCATGCGGCTAAAGGCTTAGAGTTCACTAACGTTTTTGTAATAGGTATGGAAGAAGGCGTGCTGCCTCACTTTAACAGCACCGAAGACGAGCAGATTGAAGAAGAGCGCCGCTTAGCCTATGTAGCCATTACACGTGCTCAACGACGCTTATATATAACGTATACTCAAAAACGTAAACGTGCTGGAGAAATGCAAGAAGTTGACCCTAGTCGCTTTTTAAAAGAGCTGCCAGAAGAAGACATTCATTGGCATGGTAAGCAAGAACGCTCAGCGGAAGAAAAGAAAAAACGTGGGCAATCAAATATAGCTGCCCTGAAGGCCATGCTTAATAATTAAGATACAATACATTATGAAACCAACTATTCGCTATATCGATACCCAAAAGACACTTGAAAGCTATTGCGCATCTATTGCTAATACCAAAGTAATGGCTGTTGATACCGAATTTGTTCGCGAAAAAACCTATTATCCAAACCTAAGCTTAATTCAGGTTGCCACTGATGATAGTTTAGTGTGTATTGATCCACTAAGTATTGAAGACTTAAAACCCTTTTTAGATCTTTTATACAATGATGAAATCGTAAAAGTATTCCATGCAGCCAGCCAAGATTTAGAAATTTTCTTTCAGTTAACGGGCGCTGTACCTAAAAACCTTTTCGACACGCAAATTGCTGCGTCATTGTTAGGTCATGGAGAGCAAATTGGTTATGCCAATTTAATGCACAACATACTACAAGTTAAAATTGATAAAGGCCAAAGCCGTACTAATTGGATGCAAAGACCTTTACACCACAAACAAATTGAATATGCTGCCAATGACGTACTCTACTTACTGCAAGCCTATCCTATTATTAAAAAATCAATCGACGATGAAAACCGTTTTGAATGGCTGGTACAAAACTCGCAAAAGCTAGTGAGCGAGTCGAGCTATGATGTTAATGTTGATAATATTTGGCAAAAAGTTAAACACTGCAATAAACTGCGTGGTGTTCAGCTAGCCGTATTGCAAAGCTTAGCGCGCTGGCGTGAAGAACGTGCAATCAATAAAAACATCCCGAGAAAATGGGTGATGTACGACGATATATTATTCGACC
Organism: uncultured Gammaproteobacteria bacterium; assembly: GCA_964479305.1. Classification (GTDB taxonomy): domain Bacteria; phylum Pseudomonadota; class Gammaproteobacteria; order HTCC5015; family HTCC5015; genus JAHDBX01. Next base: position 7,157 of record CAYZLE010000062.1, read on the forward strand.
TAGCTCGCATATCACCTAAAACTCCCGATGATGCTGGCAGTATTCGTGGCATTGATAAATTAGAGAAATACTTGCCTACGCTACTGAACTTGATTAATGAAGCCTTAAAATTGCCACAAGATGAATGGCCTGAACTACAAAATCGCATTAAAATTAATTCAGAGCAGCAAGCCATGATTGATATTATTAATGCCATTATTAAATTAAAAGCTGATGAA